>NZ_JAQTUH010000001.1:0-300000 GCF_028710345.1 Sulfuricurvum sp.
TCAGGTGGCTATAGAGAGGGGGAAACGCCCGGTCCCATTCCGAACCCGGAAGCTAAGACCCTCTTCGCTCATAATACTGCATCTTTCAGGTGTGGAAACGTAGGTCGCCGCCTGGCCTTAGAATTTCAAACTCTTTCTTCTTTCAAAATCAACTCCTCCTTTTCAAATTAAAATCAATACCAATTACATTTTACGATCACACTCTTTTATATACATTCTTTCTTTTTATCAAATACTTTTTATATCAATGTTAACCCTTTAGCAAGCGCAGGTTTAATCTACAAAGTACTTTTATAATGCTCTTCACACCTTCGCAACTAAAGTATACTTTAGGTTGAATAATATAACTGTTACCTTTCGAAACAAAAAAGCATTTTCTCAAAATATTATTACATTTTAAAAAAGCTGTTATCAAATAACTAGTTTTAAATTTTCTCCTATAGTAAAGTATTTTACTCCATTCTGACGGTTATATCAGATAATAATCTCTAATAACACCGTCGTATTTCATACGTAATACTTACTATTTGAAAATCTTATTTTGTGATAATTTCGTGTTAAGTTTAAATTTATTTTATCGCCCCTATAATGGTGCTGTTAACGAATCGTTTACCGATTTGAATTTTAAACAGATTGAGGAGAATCAATGAAACGTTCTATTAAATTGGCAGTAGCTGCAGCAGTTGCGTTAACTGCAACATCATCATTCGCAACAAACGGAGATCATCTAATTGGATTAGGTGCAAAAGCACGTGGAATGGGTGGTGTTGGTATTGGTGTGTCTCATGGTGCTGAGTCAGCACTTGCTAACCCTGCTTTGATCACTAGTGTAAAAGGGACTGAAGTTTCATTCGGCGGTACTATTTTTATGCCTAAAGTATCTGCTGATATGGGTGCAGGATATACAGACAGTGCATCAGATTTAAGTATGATTCCTGAAGTGTCATTGGCATCTAAGTTAAGTGACAATTTTTATATGGGTGTTGGTATGTGGGGAACTGCAGGTATGGGGGTTGACTACAGAGATGGTACCGGTTATACATCTAATATGAATATGGTCACAAATCTTCAGCTAATGCAATTTGGTCTTCCAATGGCGTTTAAAGCCGCTGGATTTAGTCTCGGTGTAACACCGATCATCCAATACGGAGCATTGGATATTAACTATAAAACCGACACTAATGGTGATGGTACAGCAGAAAACTATGGAAATGGTGTTGCACAAGACATCGCATATGGATATACATTGGGCGCTTCCTATGAAATTTCTAGCGCGACAGTGGGTATGGTATATAAATCGCCGATAGATATGGAGTATAAAGGTCAACTATCAAGTGCGACTGCCCCTTTTGCGGCGATGGGTATTTTTCCGGGTGCAATGGGTGATCATTTGGAGCAACCTGCAGAAATTGGAGTAGGTGCATCGTATAAAATGGGTGGAAATACTATTGCAGTAGATTATAAACAAATCAAATGGGCAGATGCTAAAGGATATAAAGATTTTGGTTGGGATAATCAAAATGTTTTAGCCCTTGGTTATGAATATGCAGGACAAGGCTATGCAATCCGATTGGGTTATAATCATGCAAAGAGTCCAATCAGTGATGCAGGTGCTATGACGGTAGCACAAGCTGGTGCAGCAGCAGGTGGCCCAAATATTTATCCATATCTCGGTGGTAATGCAATGAATATGTTTAATTTACTTGGTTTTCCTGCTATCGTTGAAACACACTATACGCTTGGTGGTACATACGAAGTCTCTAAAACAACTTCATTTGACTTAGCCTATATCTATTCACCTGAAACAACAACAACTCTTATGACAATGCCAGATAGTCTTGGAAATGATCATACAACTTCTGTTAAGCACTCTCAATCAGCATTAAGTGTACAGCTTAACTACAACTTTTAATTATTTCTTATTTTCCTCTCCACTCTGGAGAGGTTCACATTCTATTCACTATTTTAAGTCATGATAAGAGATCAAATTGTTGGTGTGTTATCATCGTTTATTAGATAACTTTGTGATACAATAGTCTATATAAATGAGTTTTACTCAACATAATACAAGGGGAAAAAATGTTTAACAAACTTTTAATGAGTGCATGTGCATTATCACTTGCAGCATCAGTTGCATTTGGTGCACAAGGGGCTAAATTTTACATTGGTGAGGGAGATAAAGAAAAGCCTTATATGGATTTGGTCAATAGTAAGATCACTTCTATCGGATTTGTCTTGTCTGATCCACACGAACATATTAATTCTGCCTACAAAACAAAATGGGGAACGCCGACACAAACGATCAAAGGGGTAACATCAGCTCATCCGGATTTTGATCCTACATTTAAAGAAACCCTCGATAATTTAGGGTTTTTCTCTATTACTAACGATAAGGCTGTTGGGCCATTGCTGATGAAAGAGCCATCTTTGGGTGGATTTTCGCCATTTAATCTCCACATCTATAAAAAAATGGGTGAAGATAAAACTTATGTAGGGCATGTTATGCCAGATACGATGTTGGATATCGTCGGAGTAAAAGATGCAGATGTGCGTAAACAATTTAATGCTTCTTTTGCAGAGCTTGATAAAATGACCGAAAAAGAGGTTGGCTCAAAAGTTCAATATGTTGATTACAAAGCATTACCTGCTAAACCAATGATGACCTTTGAAATACCGTTTGATCGTGCAGGTGGTGTAGAGAAATTTAAAAGTGATTTTCAAAGTAAATTTGAAGAGGCATTTGAAGCTCATAAATACATTATCGCAGGCTATAAAGACATGAAAGGGTCTATGGATGATTTAGGGGTTAAATTTGACCGTTTTGATGCTTATTGGGTCTATTCATTGTGTCATTTCCGTTTCTCGGAAGGTATTTTCAATAACGGACGTCCTGATGCGGGTGTATTCGCACCGTGTTCAATGTATATGTATGTTGACAAAGGATCAAATAAAATGATGGTGGGTATGCCTCGTTTGGAAACATGGATTGCGGTAATGGGTCTTAAAGATCCTAAAATGGTTGATTCAATTATGAAATTAGACAAAGAGATCACTACTATTATGACCGATCTGGGAGCAAAAGAGCTATGAAAAAAACCCTATCATTAATGGCATTGGCTTTTGCTGTTGTCTTTTCAGGATGTTCAGCGACAGCACCAAAGGTTGACGGTGGTGCTCCTATAGAGAAAATGGTTGCAACATATAAGATTGGTGAGTATGTTGATGTTGAAACAGCAAAAGCAAAATTAATCGCTAATGGTTTTGAAGTTGTAAGTACTTCTAAGCAAGGAGAGAATGGGACAACCATTTTGTATACCAATGCGGCTATGAAAGCGGATGCTAATAAGCCTATGAGAGGTTTTGCAGCTGTTGGAAGAATTTTAGTTGATGATGAGCGTAAGCAAGTGCATATTGCGAATCCGATTTATTTCGGCGCTGCATTTATGCAAGATCAATACAATCATAAACTAGCGTCTACTACATTGGCATCGCTAGAAAAAGCATTTGGTCCGTTAAAAAATTCTGAGGATCAATGGGAATTTACGGGGCTAGGAAGTTACCGTTTTATGATTAGTATGCCATACTATCAAGATATGGATATTGTCGGTGAAGGCTCAACTGCTGATTTGGTTGCTCGTGCAAAAGCGGCAAAAGGAACGGTTGTTCAAGTGGGTGATGATCGTTACCTTGCTTTCGTTGATTTGGATAAGCGTACAAATGCTTTCCCTAAAAAAATTGGTACACAAAATGGGGAACTTTTACCATGGGCTGTACTAATTGAAGGTGGACAAGCAAGAGCATTAAATGCTAAATATTATATTGCAGTGAGCTATCCATTGTTGGACATGGGTGGATTTATGGGCATTATGACAATCCCTGATGCGGTTACAAAAAGTCTTCAAAAATCGTTTAAATAAAATCTCTATCTCGACACCCTGAACTTCACGTGCCCTTTAGGGTAGATTCAGGCTCTAAGAGATACCGAATCAAGTTCGGCATGACTGAGGAAGTGGGGTTTTAACCCCGCATCAAGACGGGAGCAAAGTCTCATCTCCTAGATTTTAAACTTTACCGCTTTTAACATCTCTTCAACAATATCTTTGTAGTAACTTTTCAATTCATCGTTTCCTAAAACGACTGGCGGTTCTCCGTTATCTGAACCTTGACGAATGTCCATGTTTAACGGAATTTGACCGAGCAAGGGAATATTGTAGCGTTCTGCTAATCTCTCTCCTCCTCCTGAACCGAAAATATCGTAACGGTTTCCGGTATCTGGAGCGATGAAATAGCTCATATTTTCTACTAACCCTGCCATTGGGACGTGGATATCTTGGAACATTCTTATGGCACGACTAACATCATCAGAGGCGACGAGTTGAGGGGTGGTGACAAGAACGCCGGCAGTGATAGGGAGCTCTTGTGCCATAGTAAGTTGGATATCACCCGTTCCCGGAGGCATATCAATCACCATAAAATCAAGCTCTCCCCATGCAACATCTTCGAGAAACTGTATGAGTGCCGATACGGCAACCGATGAGCGCCATACAAGCGGTGTATCAGAGGTGGGGGTAGTGAGGGCGACACTCATGATTTTAAGACCATAATTTTCGCTTGGAACGATTTTATTATCATCATTCCAACGGATTTTTTCCAAATCGGTATTGGTGAGGCGGGGAATATTTGGACCATAGACATCGGCATCTAAAATACCGACACGGTACCCTTTTTGTGCAAGAGCAATAGCAAGATTAACACTGACGGTGCTTTTACCGACTCCCCCTTTTCCGCTGGTAACGGCAATAACATTCTTGGCATAAGGGGCACGGTTATTTGGGGTTGCAGTATGCCCGTAGTTGGTATCTTTTGGCGCTTGTGTTTTTTTGGTGACGTTAAGAGATTTAAATTCATGTGTAAAGGCTGTTTCAATTACTGCTTTGACTGCAAGATAGGAGTCATCACTGACGGTCAGGAGTTCAACATGGGCATTTCCATCATTCACTTTAACAGTAGATATGAGCTTGAGTTCACCGAGGGTGCGGTCGAGATTTGGGTATTTAAGAGTCTGAAGAGAATGTTCAAATGTTTTAGCGTTCATATGGATTTCCTCTGCTCTCACGTGCGAGAAGCGATTTGGTACCACTTGCTTTTTGTGCTAGTCGAGAGAGTGGTACACGCGCTGATGGGTATTCAAGACTAAGGCGGTGATAGGCGGTAATACGCTCATCGATAAGGGTATTAAGTGATGCTATAACACTATTGATTGTTCCCATTTTGTCACTTTCGTTGAGAAGCTCTTTTATAAGCATTTCACGTGAATGCATGGAAAGTTCTAACCCATTTTGATCTGCTATGGTGATAAAATCAGCGGCACTGAGGTAGAGCCCTGAGAAAAAAGTATTGAGAAAATGGTTCTCTAGCGAGAGAAATTTACTGGGTGCTTCCTGATGATTTTTTTTCATTGTCGTCCATCCAGATTCGCACGAGCTGCTTTGGTAACATCAATGTCATGATCTTTGAGAAGTATTTCGATAATTTCACTGGGTGCTCCACGATTTTCAGCGAGGCGCATACGAACCATTTTATCGTTATCGTCTGCAAGAATTTTTAAAAGCTTAGGAGAGGTATTGGGATTACCGGAGAGCCCATCGCGAACGATTTTTTCATCGCTGAAAAATTTATCCAATACATCGCTAGGGGTAGAGGGGTTAGTAGCAACTAGTGCACGAACAAGATTAATCGAATCGGTTGCCAAATGACGTAAAACTTCTACCGGAGTATGAGGGTTTTTAGCAACTGCCCAACGTGCCCCCATATCGACAGGATTTTTTGAAATATCAATCAGAAGCTCAACCATCACGGGGCTGTATTCTTTCTCTCTTTCATAGACAGAGGTTCGTAATGAGAGGTTCATTGCGACTTGCCCTACAAGTTGTTTATCATCACGAAATGCATTGTAAATAGAGCGTACATCTTCGATGGGAAGTGTTTTATCCTCAAGTAATTCAATCAGCTTTTGGGTGTCAGATTGCTCAATAGCAGAGGAAATAATGGCAGTACTCATACGAGAACTCCTTGAAATTTGATATAAATGTAATTGTGAGTCTATCAAAAACTGATTAAACAATTGCTTTTAATATTGATAGCTAAGGTTAAGAAAAGTTAATAGATAAATAAGAAAACATAAAAACAGACGTTGCTATTTATAAAACAAAAAATGAGATAATAATGTAACAATTTGTAAACAATATAAGAAATTTGAATGACGATTTAAGAGTTATTAAGAGTGCTCGATCTATAATAAATGCGGTTATTCCGTAAAATAGCTGTTTTAATGATGCAGCACATATTGAGAATATTAATTTTAATAAAAGATGAAGGAGCACGGATGAATAGATTGTTAACAACACTCTGTTTGGCGGCATCATTATCTGCAGCAAATGTATTGGCTGCAGATTATGTAAATAAGGATATCCTTATTTCAGCCGAAGAAGCGATTAAGCTTATCGGGAACCCAAAAGTGATGTTTGTATCGGGTGATAACGAAGATATTTACAAGCTCGGTCACATCAAGGGTTCAGTTGAGATGTATGCACACCATTTGCATCACTCTGATATAGACGGAGAGATGCATTGTGCACCGCTATATCGTTGTATCGATGATGCAGAGGAAGTTATTGGTAAAAAAGGGATTAGCAATGACATGATGGTTATTGCGTATGATGACTTTAAGGGACCAAATGCAACAGGCGTATACTCATTTTTTGACAGTTTCGGTCATAAAAATGTAAAAGTTTTGAATGGTGGACGTGCAGCTATTATGGCGATAGATCCAGCTCAAAAAGAGTATGACGGGCTAAACAAAGATCTTAAAGTGGCGACTAAAGCACTCAAAGATGCAAAAGAGGCATTGAAAAAAGAGGGAGCTGACAAAGCATCTCTCGATGCGACTATCGCAAAAGCACAAGCCGATACAGCAGATTTAAAAGCAAAAATGGCTGATGTTGAAAAACGCCTTTTGGTTGTAAAAGGTGATGAAGTTGACACCCCAAAAATGTACAAAATTGATCCTAAAAAAATCAAATACAGCGTCATTGCTGATAAAAACGAAGTTAAGCACGCTATGGAAGATATCTTGAAAAACGGGAAAAATTCACAATATGTGATTATCGATTCTCGCGGTATTGCTGAGATCATCGGTGAGCGTAAAATGGATAATGTAGCACGTGGAGGACACGTTCCGGGTGCGACATTTATCGAGTGGAGTCAAATTTCGGATGCAGATAAAAAAATGTCCTTTAAATCTGCGGATGAGATTCAAAAGGTATACGACAATTACGGTGTTACTAAAGATAAAACGATATATGCGTATTGTCATGTAGGGGCTGGACGAAGTTCTGAACATATTACAGCACTTCAATTGCTCGGTTACAAAAACGTCAAAGTATTCACAGGAAGCTGGGATGTTTGGGGTAACGACATGAATCTTCCGATTAAACGATAAGGCTCAAATATGACAAAAGTAATGAATAATAATCGCCGTGACTTCCTCAAAGTATCAGGGATGACGGCTGCATTGGTAGCTTCTCAAGGCTCACTTTTTGCAAAAACAAATGTAATGTCTGTTGAAAACGGTAAGGAAAATTACCCGAATACCAACTATACCGAAAATATGTACCGTAATGAATTCTCTTTTATCTACGGCAAAAAAGAGGAACACGGGTTTGCATACCACTGTGTAAACTGTCAAGGTAACTGTGCGTGGGAAGTTTGGTCTAATAACGGTGTTGTTACCCGTGAAAACCAATCGGCTCGCTATCCGGTAATCAATGCTAAAATCCCTGACTTCAACCCGAGAGGATGTAACAAAGGGGTTCAGCACTCACAAGTGATGTACCAAAAAGATCGTATCCTCTATCCTATGCAACGTGTCGGTGAGCGTGGAGAAGGGAAATGGAAACGTATTAGCTGGGATGAAGCGGCAGAAGTGGTATGTCAACAAATCTTTGATTGTTTAACAGACCCTGAACGTGGACCGGATAAATTGATGGTTCACGCGGGAACCGGTCTTTTGACTGAAGGTCGCCGTGGTGCTCCATTACGTTTCTCTACTCAGCTTGGAGCCATCCGTATCTATCCGTCATCATACCTTGGGGATATGTTCTCAGGTGCGGCGATTGCCTACGGTGAAGGTAACGTAGGTTGTACATGGGATTTCATGTATACCGTTGATACTGCGGTAATGTGGGGTGGAAATCCATCGGTTTCTCGTATTCCGGATGCTCACTTCGTATGGGAAGGGAAATATAACGGGGCAAAAATCATCGTTATCACCCCTGAGTTCAATGCAACGGCAAAATCAGCCGATCTTTGGATTCCGATTAAAGCGGGTGCCGATAATATTTTGGCAATGAGTGTTATCCAAGTTATCTTGGAAGAAAAACTTTATAAACCTGAATTTATGAAAACCTTCACCGATCTTCCATTTTTAGTAGATGTTGAAACTCAAAAAATGATTCGCCGTTCTGATATGGAACATGCGGCTAATGAAGAAGATCATCATAAATACGAAGAAGAGTTCTATTGTATGAACAAAGCAACGGGTAAAGTTGCATTGATGCCAGGTTCAGAAGGGTCTAAAATCAAATCGCTTCGTCTTGACGAGCAGGGGATTGAGCCGGAGCTTGAAGGAGTATGGAAAATTACCGATGTGCATGGTGACAAACGTAAGGTAACCACTGTATTTGAAATGCTCAAAAAATCGGCGGCAAAATTTGCACCGGAAGCAACCAAAGAGATCACTGGTGTCCATCCGGATACCGTTCGTACACTTGCACGCGATATTGCTATCCCTAAAGTGGTTGAAATTACTACCGGATTCTCATTAAACAAATACTTCAATGGTGTTATGTCGATTTGGAATATCTCTTCTATTTGTGGTTTAACAGGTCGTATGGGGCCGTACGGCGGTCTTAACACTGAAAATGAGTTTACTCTCTCAGGACTTGGTGTTCTTGGTGGATTCAGTGGTAAATACAATGCCCGTTTCGGTTCTGGATTCGTAGGTGAGTTCGTATTTGGTGATGGGATGAAAACATTCGATCAGTATTTTAGTGACGAGGATGTTAAGCGTGCCCAAAACGGTATGTCTAAAAAAGAGTATATGGCTGTATTATCAGAAATGCTTAAATCGGGTGAAAACGATACAATCAACAAAGCTTCTAAGCATGGTAATGTAAACAAACCATGGTGGCAACCTGATTGTGCTCTCATCGTAGCCGATTCTAAATTCCGTCGTAATAAAGGGTCTGAATATCGTAAAGCATTCTTGAATAAAACGAAATTTTACGGTTATGTCGATTACCGTATGTCTGAAGCAGCGCAATTTGCCGACATTTTATTACCGGCAAAATCACACTACGAAGTGTATGATTTGCGTACTTCTCCGGGTTATCACCGTTTTACGAACCTTGCTCAACCGGTTGCCAACATCAAAAATGTGGGTGAATCGATGGATGAGTGGTCAATGTTTACTTTCCTCGCTAAGAAAATGGAAGAGATTGCAAACCGACCTCAAAATATCGATAAAGCAAAAGTTAAAGATCATCCGAAATACGCAAAACCGGGTTTCCATGATTTGACTATTTTCCATAAAGAGTACACTAACACTGACCCTGAATCCGAAGGAGCTGGTGAAAACTATCTCGGTACTGATAAAATGGCAGTACAAGCGGCATTGGAAAAATGTGAGCAATATGAGCCGTGGACAATGGAAAAAATGTACAAAGTGGGTGGATTCTTACTTATCAATGAAAAAGCGGCAAAATCATCTCCATTGTACTCTGATCGTCCGTACAGCTCTATGGAGTATCACTTGTATAAATTTGAGCGTCTTGAAACGTTGTCAGGTCGTCAAACATTCTATGTTGACCACGATACGTATATCAAAATGGGTGCAGCAACTAACACTGGTATGCAAGGGATTCGTCCACAGTCTAAAGACTATCCGTATGTATTTATGACTCCGCATGCTCGTTGGTCAATCCACTCGAACTATAAAACATCACGTACGTTGCTACGCCTACAACGCGGTGTTCCTGCGGCACAAGTGAATCGTGTCGTTGCAGAAGCCAAAGGGATTAAAGATGGAGATACTATCCGTATTTATAATGCTCTTGGTGAGTTCTATGCAATGGCAAAACTCTCTTCATCTGCACCGGCTGATGGATTAGTTTTAGAGCATGGATGGGAACCGTACATGTATTTGAAAAATAAAGGTCATAATGAAGTTGTTCCTACTGCACTGAACCTTCTTGAAATGGCTGATGGATGGGGTCACTTGAAATTCGGTGGTCTATGGGATGGTAACCAATACGCTTATGATGGTGCCGTGAACTATGAAAAAGCAACTGACGTAAAATATTAAGGGGTTTAGATGTCTAAAAGACAATTAGCAATGGTCATGGACCTGAACAAATGTATCGGGTGCCAAACATGTACTGTGGCATGTAAAACACAGTGGACGAACCGTAATGGTCGTGAATATATGTACTGGAATAACGTTGAAACCTATCCAGGGACAGGTTATCCAAAAAATTGGATGGAGCTTGGCGGTGGATTTGACGCTGCCGGCGATCTTCAACCGGGTGTCATCCCGAATCTCGAAGCAGATTATGGGGTACCTTGGGATTATAACTATGAGTCATTGGTAACCAGCAGTGCAGATCACAGCCACTTCCAACCACATGTATCACCTACATGGGGACCAAACTGGGATGAAGACCAAGGTGCGGGTGCATTCCCACAAGATAACTATTTCTTCTATTTACCACGGATTTGTAACCACTGTACCAATCCGGGTTGTTTGAGTGCATGTCCACGTGACGCAATCTTTAAACGTGAAGAAGACGGTGTTGTTTTGGTTGACTTGGATCGTTGTCAAGGGTACCGCTATTGTATCGCGGGATGTCCTTATAAAAAAATCTATTTCAATCCAAAAATCTCTAAATCAGAGAAATGTATCCTTTGTTTCCCACGTATCGAGCAGGGTCTTCCACCGGCGTGTGCGCAACAATGTGTCGGTCGTATCCGCTTCGTAGGGTTCTTGGATGATGAAGAATCACAAGTGTATAAATTGGTTAACAAATATAAGGTAGCTATCGGACTTCGTTCTGATTATGGTACTCAGCCAAATGTTTATTATGTACCGCCAACCGAATCTCCGGCAAAATTTGATGCTGAAGGTAAAATCATTGAAGGCTCAACGCGTCTTCCAATCGAAGAGTTGGAAAAATTATTTGGTCCTGCAGTTCACGATTCTATCAAAACGCTTAAAGCTGAGATGAAAAAACGTAAAGAGACGGGTGTGAGTGAGCTCATGGATATCTTGATTGCGTATCAACATGCTGATATGTTCCGTTTGGATAACCACTATTACCAAGAGGTAGCAAAAGAGCATAAACGAACACCATTGGCACCAGTAGATACACGCTATATTGCCGGTAAATTTACAAAAGCGGGGGGGCACCACTAATGAACAAGCTTCTTACTTCAATTCTTTCATTAGGTTTTGCCGCTTCTGCGGCATTGGCAGCCAATCCAGCGATTAGTGCTGTGAAAGTAACAGATGATTTAACGAATGTTGATGGCAATTCAGCGGTATGGGCAAAAGCTAAATATACCACTGTCAATCTTTATCCGCAAATGGCTATCGAAATGAACGATAAAAATGCGAATGAAGCAAATGAAAATAACAAAGCTAAAGCAGCATCGGTTGCAGCTTTGTATGATGGTAAAAATATTGCTTTGAGCGTGAAATGGTTGGATAAAACCAAAGACGTACAAGCAGGATATGCAACCACAACCTATGGAGACGGTTTCGCGATTCAATTCGCCGGTATCACCAAAGGTGCTCAACCGCTCCCTTACATCGGAATGGGTTCAACCGGTCGTCCAGTTGTGGTACACCTCCAAAAAGCAAATGAAAAAGTGTATGAGCCAAATGGAAACGGTGATGTTTCTACACAGCTTAATCGTCAACAAACAGGCGTATTTGGAAAAGAGTTGGCGGAGTATGATGCTAAGGTTGCCTCTTTAGCTAATAAAGATTATGAGCGTGTATTTGTCGGTGAAGGATTTCGTTCATTGACAGAGATTAAAGACAAATCTGTGAAATCAAATAGCTCAATGAGTCATGACACTAAGGGATGGTCAGGCACTTTAGTCCGTCCTCTCAAAGATGATTATGTGAACATGAGCGGAACAGTCCCTGTCGCTATTGCCGTATGGGATGGATCTAAAATGGGTCGCAACGGGGTAAAAAATTTATCTTCATGGGTTGCGGTGAATCTTGAAGGGCAGAAACCTAACGCTGCATTGGTTGCAGATTTGACAACTGATGCTAAAGGGGACGCTGCTAATGGTAAAGTAGCTTTAGAGACCAATGGATGTAACGGTTGTCACCAAATGAGTGCGGCTGATCCTAAATCGTTTATGGCACCTTCACTAAAAGATGTCGGTGGTTATTCAACGGCATCATATTTACGCGAGTCAATCTTAAAGCCGTCTGCGGTTGTTGTACCAGGTTATAATCGTAATGCGCACGCTAATACACCATGGTACAATATTGAAAAAGGTAAGCGTATCTCAACTATGACCGATTTTAGTCATTTAGACAAAAAGAGTGTAGATGATATCGTTGCTTATCTTCAAACCTTGAAAGCGGAGGTAGAATAATGAAAAAGATAGCTCTAGTATGTGCTGCGCTCGTTGTAAGTGCATTTGCAAACGAAGGTAAAGAGTTTGAGGGGTTGTTAACCACACCTGCTTGTGCGGCACAAGGTGCATTTAACGATTGTTATTTGGAAAACTACACGTGCGGTTCTGATGGGTGCTTCAAAAAGATTAATGCGGGTGAAACAACTCATCCAAAATTAGCTCTTTTCCAACATGCGACAGGAAAAGTTTATGAAATTGATGTTTCTAAACTCAAAGTTTCTGAGCTGGGTGAAGGGATGAATAAAAATGGTGTTGTTATCGTTGGGGTACTGGATGAAAAAACCAATACTATCGCGGCAACCGAGTTTAAAGCTCCACCTCCACCAAAAAAATCATTTTTTAAAGGGTGTTTATAACACCTAATCTAACCCCCTTCGGGTTAGATATAATCTAGCTTCATAGGCTATTTGAAAGCCACTCTGTGAGACAATCCTGTACTACTTTTTAGGACTAATGAATGAATACTGAATATCGACGCTATATCTATGCTTTTTTATCGCGTGTTATGAGTAATATCCCTGACCGTCGTTTTATCACTGATCTCAAAAACAATGATGATTTACTTGAGGTTATTGGTGAAGAGACCAAAGTGTGGTTTACCCAAAGCAGTGAAGATATCCTCTATGATGAGCTTAATACCGATTTTACGTCGATGTTTTATCTTAATACGCAGCCGATTGAATCATTTGTTTTGGATGCTAAAAATGAAACCCTTGTGGGATTACAAAATCCGGTAATGGCATTTTACTTCACCCATGGGTTTGAACTCAACATGGATCAAACCGAGCTTATGGCACCCGATCATCTCTCGATAGAGTTGGCGTTTATGCAGATGTTGGTATTTCGAGAAGATCGTAGTGCCCAAATAGCATTTATGGATGAACATCTCTTTATGTGGGTCGTCCCTTATATGTTGGGGATGAAAAGTATGGCATCAACACCGTTTTATCGTGATATATGCGATTTCATGGTGGAGTTTTTGTGCGCTGATTATGAGTATTTACACCAAGAGATCATCAATGGGTAATCATAACTTTGTCCAAAAAAGCAACCTTTTTAGTTTTAGTGCCACCCGATGTTTGCGAAATGAGTATTTTCATAACGATTGTCATATCTGTATCGATTTGTGTCCGAAAGGGGCAATTCACCTTGTCCGAAATAAACTAACACTCTTTGATAATGAATGCATCGAATGTGCAGGGTGTATCGGAAGCTGTCCGAGCGAAGCGTATGAGATAGAGAGTTTTGATCCCAATGAGTTTGCAGTATCGTTTCAAGCGCAAAATAATCCGCAGATATCATGTAAAAGTACCACACCGTGTTTGGGTGTGTTTGATGCTGATCATTTGCTGGTTATGGCATTGCGCGGTGAGATGGTTCCGGTTTGTGATATTAGCCATTGTGGGAGTTGCCCGTTAAATGAAAATGGAAAAATGGAAAATACAATTCGTGAACATATACGATTAGCGAATGAGTTTTTGGTACAGATAGCTATTGACAAAAAGATAGATATATTCGAAGAGATAGAGGTAGAAGCCACGCGACGAGCCCTATTTCGCAAAGGGTTTGAAAAAGCGAAAGAGGTGATTGCCGATACACCGAGTGAACCGCAAAAGAGTATGACGGCGTCACATCATGCACTTCCTAATGTTCGTATGCCATTGAAGCGGGTATTGCTTAAAAACAGCCTCAAAGAGTTTGTGGGTTCATTGGAGATTACGAGTTTTAGTGAGAACTCTCCCCTCTTTTTTAACAAACAGATTGATTTTCAAGCATGTACCAATTGTGGTGATTGCACCCAGTTTTGCCCAACCGATGCACTGTTCCCAACATCGGATAAACAGGGAATCTATTTCTCCCAAGGCAAATGTATCGGATGTGGTATTTGTGAGGATATTTGTAAGACAAAGGCAATCACCTCAAAAGAGGGGTTTGATTTGGTAAGCATCGCTTATGAGCGTGCCGAACAGCTGGTACATTACGATATGGTGATGTGTCACGAGTGTCGTTGTCCCTACCCTTATAAGGGGGGAGACCCGATATGCGATCGTTGTGAGGGGTATAAAAAAGAGTTTAGCAATATGTTTACGTTAGCGAAGGATATGTAGCTTTCGTCATACCCGCGTAGGCGGGGATGACAGGATGCTATTTTTTATCCATCGCCTCTTTGGCACTTTTGAGTGCCCCTTCCATCGTTGATTTCGCAACGCTCCATGCCCGTTTCCCCATCGCTTTTGCATCTTTTGCTGATTGTGAGTTAAGGAGAGCCGCACTGCGTTGGGTTACCTCTTGGCGGAGTTTAGAGAGTTTACCTTGGAGCAGTTTTGCTGTTTCTTGGGAGAGTATTGAGAGCTCATCGCTATCAAGACGGATTTCTGTACCGATTGCTGTTAGTTTTTCGATCAATACGGAAGAGTTGTTTTTTGAGAGCCCGTGGACAATTTGTCCAAAGAGGGTGTGAATCTGTTCTAACTCATCCTCGATCATTTGGTACTCTTTATGATATAGGGCTCTAATCTCATCAGGAACGTAGAGGAGATATTGACGGAATTTTTCAATCGATTTATGAAGGGCAGAGCGTATCCCCAAGAGTGTACCGCGTAAAATCGGTTCGGCTTGGTTCGGTGTCGCTTCGGCTACGTTGAGTGCACTTTGAAGGATACTTGAAAAGATTTTACGAATACGCACGGCGTTGAGGACGTTGGCGTTAAGGGTTTGGTAGGTAATCTCTTTGATGATTTCATGGAGGGTCTCTTCAATATCGGAGCTTTTTTCCAATGTGGTAATAATGGCGGATTCTACCATCTCTTCGAGAATATCGAGCAAATCGACCGATTGTATTTTGATTTGATGCAGTTTCTCTAACAGGTTATTATCGTCACTGAATTTTTTCTCTAGGATTTCAAAACATTGGTATTTGAGGTGTTGAAGCTCTTCACTTTTGCGAGAGATTTGACGCTCAATTTTCTCTTTTTGTTCCAAAAGATCTTCGAGTTCGTTGTGGAGGGTTTCTGCTTCATTTTTAACGAGAGTCGTTGTGAGTGTTTTGAGCTCTTCCATCGACAGGGAATTCATGTTGTGTTCACTAAATTGTTGTGCAAAAGTTTCGAGACTCATAGGTATCCTTATAAGACCATTTTGATATGGGGGTGTGCTTTTAATGTTTCGTAAAAATAGGTACGTTCGTCCTCATTATGCACTAAGAGTTCTAAGTTCATGCTGATGTATTTTCCACTGCTGCTAGCATTGGAGTGTTCGAGTGTGTAGTTTCGCTCAACACACACTTCCATTACCGCTATCTCAATACCGGCGCGTTCGGTCGCTACGACTTTGTAGCACCAAGTGCAAGGGTATTCAAGCTCAAGTTTTTGTCCGTTAATTTCGCAAGTAATCGCCACTTTTTCCTCCTGATTTTTTCTCTAATTGAATGGGCCCAATGACCATCGATTTGTCGATTGCTTTGAGCATATCGTAGATGGTGAGTAAGCCTATACTTGTCCCCGTTAATGCTTCCATCTCTACCCCTGTTTGACCGCTAAGCTTGGCGGTGACGCTCAAACGAAATCCCGGCAGTTCAGGGAGTTCATCGATATCACAGTGTACACCACTGAGGTTTAACGGATGGCACATAGGGATCATATCCGATGTTTTTTTCGTCCCCATGATGGCGGCTATAACGGCAGTTTGGAGGACAGGCCCTTTTTTGGCGGTTTGGTTGTTAACCGCATCAAATGCCTCTTGAGACATAGTGATAAGTCCGCTCGCCACGGCAATACGCGAAGTAGTGTTTTTATCGGAGACATCGACCATTTTCGGACGATCACGCTCATCGAGATGGGTTAATTGCATAGGGGCTCTTTATCGTATTTTTATTTAGTATTATAGCGGATAAGTGCTGCTTCGTATTCATGAGGATGGTTAAGATTGGCAAAAGCGGTATCATCTTCAAACGGTAGGTAAAGTGTAGCAGATTGGGATAAAAGTTTACCGAGACGATGATCACCTTCGCGTAACATACGTTCGAACTCTTCTTTTAGAGATCGATGATAGAGACCGCATAGAGGATGTGTACCTGATGAGGTTTTGGCAATAACGGCATCGATTGTCTCATTATCTGCTTCTATAAAGCTTCGGAAGATTGTCTCATCCACAAACGGGGTATCAACACTCAAGACAATGACTCTCTCATCTGAGAGTGTGCTAAAGAGGCTGACAAATCCGGCAGTCGGTGCATACTCCGCACTGGTGGAATCGAGGATAAAGGGGGCATCAAAACTAAATTTATCGGCAGTTTTGGTGGAGATATAGACGTGGGTAAAAAGTTTTGAGAGGCGTTTGTATTGGAACTCGGTGAGCGAAGAGTAGTCTCCGAAAGGGAGGAGTGATTTATCTTCCCCCATGCGGGAACTTTTACCCCCTGCAAAAAGGACACACGGGATAGTAAACATTACTGGGCGAATGTCGCTGAAAGTATTTTATCCATACTCGGTTTTGCACCGCTTTGAAGGTATTGGAGTATGAACGGAGAAAATTTGGAAATCATCGAAGAATCCATTCCCAGAAGTGAAAATTGTGATCCGACATCTCCTGTTGCGAGCATTCCCGCAGGTACGGCAGAGAGGAGAGCGTTTACTTGCGGGACTTGTTTGGTGAGTGTTTTAAAATCAGAGGCTTTCATGTTCCCTTTGGTATCGTTCAAAATCGCTGCTGTTCCCCCGATTGCTTGTGTCGGAGTGACTCCCAAAGAGGTGGTAAGGGTGCTGATCAATGGATTGGTAGCAAGTTTTGTATCGACACTTGGGGCTACAGCGGTTGCAATCGGAGCAACTGTTTGCATGGCAGAACCAAAATCAAAAGCATTGGCATGGGTAAAAGAGCCAAGTAGTAGTAAAGAAGTGACATAAAAAGAGCGCATTAATAATTCCTCGTATAGTGGTATAAAGTATAGCCAATCCAAAATATGATGTTGATTAGATTTTGAAATCAGCTATCAATAATAAGTATTATAGATAATGAATGTACTTGAATTGTAATAGCGCTCATATTCTAGGTAAAATGATAGATATTTAAACAGAATTTTGGAATCAATAAAGAAGAAGATAGGGATTAGTGTTATGAAATGGGAAGATTTAAAGCGCAGTAGTAATGTCGAAGATTTACGCTATCGAGGCTCAGGGGGACGGATGAACCTCGGCAGTGGAAGAGGGGCAAATCTGCTCATTCCAATTATCCGATTTTTGATGGGGAGTACTATTGGACGGATTGTTTTAGTGATAGGGGCTGTTGCCTATTTTATGGGATACAATCCTCTTGCCCTACTCGATGCTCAAAACCAAACACGCACTAATGCGGTTGTTAGTCAATCGGATGATGAGCGTAGTGCACAGTTTGTAGCTGCTATTTTGGGGCAAACGGAAGAGATTTGGACGAAGATTTTTGAGCAAAATGGGATGAGCTATCCCAAACCAAAGTTAGTGCTGTTTCGCGGAAGTGTAAAAAGCGGATGTGGATATGCTGATGCTCAGGTAGGACCGTTTTATTGTCCTGTGGATAAAAAAGTGTATCTGGATTTGAGCTTTTTCGATGAACTCTCCCAGCGTCACAATGCCCCCGGAGATTTCGCTCAAGCGTACGTGATCGCCCATGAGATCGGGCACCATGTCCAAAATCAGCTCGGAATATTGGATAAGGCACATCGGGCACAGCAAAGTGACATGGGAAAAGCCAAGGCAAATGCTACGCAGGTAAAAGTAGAGCTTCAAGCTGATTGTTATGCCGGAGTATGGGCATACCACACCCAAAAAGAGAGAGCGGTACTCGAAGAGGGAGACATCGAAGAAGCCCTCAACGCCGCCAGTCAGATCGGCGATGACACGCTCCAAAAGCAGGCGCAGGGGTATGTTGTCCCCGATGCATTTACGCATGGAACATCAGCACAGAGGATGAAATGGTTTAAAAGAGGGTTTGCTAAAGGGACATTGGAAGGGTGTAATACGGGGGTGTAACCTCCAAACTTGTATGTTCCACAGACTAAAAAAAATAGAAATAAACATTTTGGAAGAACTATATGCTAAAATGATTTAAATAGATGTTAGATGCGTTACATTCAATTTTTTACCAAAAGGGTTTATATGCGGAAGTTATGGATACTGTTTATGAGTGTCGGTGTTCTTTTCGGAGATACAGAACAGATCCGTAATGATACGGCTGAACCAATGCTATGTAATGCTTTTTATGGTGCCGAATTTAAAGAGGAAGAGTTATACGGGATCAAGCAGCGGATACAAGTTAAACAAGAACTGCGTATTACTAAGATTTTAGATCAGGGAAGTGTATTTAAACGAGAAGGAAACGGTCTTATCAAGTGTTATAATTCAAAAGCAAAAATTGAGTCCTATGATGGACGCAGTATGAGAATAAGCGATGAAAATGCTTTGGAATCTCATAGAATGAATCATGAGATGTTCGATATCAGTTCTTATGCGAATGCTGATCGGGCATTTGTAGAAAATCGTTATGGTATTTCCCAAAAATGTCAGCCGTATAAAGGTGAAGAATATTGTAAAAAGGCTAATGGTCTTGATATATTGTATGACACCAACGGACGAGTTAGTAAGCTCTTTATATACGGAAATGCGGTGAACAACGGAGAATTGCCTTTTGAACCTGAATCCTTGAACAAACTTTATGTTAATGATGAGCCGCTAGGCTTATGGGTCACTAAAAAAAATAGTGAGTTAATCAACAAAAAACCGACATTACAGACTGATAGCGTGATTTTGTGGGAAAATCCTGCACCATCGATAGAGCGTATTATCATGACTCCGCAAAACGGATATAAGGGGGGCATGAGCTATCGTCATAATCAGGGTGTAGAACTGATGGAAGATCGGCTTCGCTCTATCGAGATTATTTATAAAATTGATGACAAAGCATACAAAGCAAAACATGAAAAGTCTCAAAAAATTGAGACGTGGGGAAAGCACCTCAATCCATTAGGTACTATGCCGCGCAACCGTTTTAAGGCGTTTTATATCAATACGAAAGAACCGAATAAAGTGATTGCTACCGAAGAAGTTCCTAAGGTGAGCATTAACTACCCTTGGGATCAATTTCACGGTATAAAGTCTGAAGATTTCGGCGGGTATTGGGTCGGTGATTACTATTATCCAGAAGAGACGACGATGGAGATCAGTCTTGAACAGAGCTGGGCAAAATCTCGTGTAATTATTGATGGGCGAGTCGTTTATGAAGGTGGAAACAGTACGAGTTTCCCTTATACATTTAAAAAAGGCAGTAATAAGATCGAAGTAGAATATGTCAATAATTGGCATACTACGGGCTTTATGTTAACAATCAAACCAAAAGAAAAGAAGTATAACCGCGATGATTTGCAATTTGCTTTGAAAAGCAAAGTCTCTGCAAATGCCAAGATCTTATATGCCGGTGTTTATGAGAGCAGCCAAAAAGATCAAAACATCATTCTGAAACTGGCTGCGCATAAGGAGCCGGTTATTTTGGTGCTGAGCTCTTACAGTGGGGTTAATTGGATTGTTGAAAATCCTAACAAAGTCAAGATTGAGGCAATCGTTTATTCAGCTTATAATCCAGGAACTGAGATTTCCGGTAATTTGCCATCAACTGTTCCTCTTTTAGCTTTTGATGGGCAATTAGGCAGTTATTCGATGAGTGAACAATGCGATTGTCATGGAGCTATGTTCCATTGTGAAGGGAGCAACGGGCTTGACATTATTCGGAATATTGAAGTAGTTATAGGTAAAACGATGTTTGGCTACAGCGGCAAGTACAGTACCGATGCTATACTATTGCCCCAAACTGTGGTTACGAAAGAGCATCTTGAAAAACTTCGCGATGATCGCCTGAAAATAGAGCAACAACGCGCTGCTTGTCGCAAAGAGACGAATCCGGAGTTTGATAAAATTTTTCAACAATAGGGTTGATATGCTCCATGATTAGTGGCTGAAAAAGGTATATATAATTAATACAGAAAGAAGTTGTTTGGTTGTAGAGCGAACAAAAATTAAATTATAGGATGGGTCGAAAACATGGCGTATGAAATAGAACGAAAATTTTTAGTGGATATTAGCAAAATCGATACATTAGACGAAGGTTATATCATCAAACAAGGTTATATTGAGACAACCAATAAAACTACAGTTAGGGTAAGAATTCGAGATCAAAATGCTTTTTTAACCATAAAAGGTGAAAATAATGGTATAAAAAGATTGGAATTTGAGTATGAAATACCACTGGATGATGCGAACGTGATGTTAGAAAAACTCTGTTTAAAATCTGTGATTGATAAAACACGATATGAACTAAAAGTAGGAAACCATGTATGGGAAATAGATATCTTCCATGGTATCAATAAAGGATTAATAGTCGCAGAAATAGAACTGAATGATGAAAATGAAACGTTTGATATTCCTGACTGGGTTACCAAAGAAGTAACTAGTGAGCGTAAATATCACAATTCTAATCTTATTCTCAATCCCTATTCACAATGGTGATGGCTCTTTTAGACGCTAAATGTTTTGATGCTAGAAGAGCATATTATTTTTGATACGGATGAGTAATTTACGCGGGATATAATAACCCCATAGAAGAGGTTATTTGATGGTTGAAGGATCGGTAATGTACCCTGTGATCGCCGAAGCGGCCGCGACGGCAGAGTTCGCCAAATAGACTTTGGATGAACGTGATCCCATGCGTCCTACGAAGTTACGATTGGTTGTTGCAACAGCTACTTCGTTGTCCCCTAAAATCCCCATATATCCGCCCAAACATGCACCGCAGGTCGGGTTAGAGACAACACCGCCCGCATCGATGATGATGTCCATATATCCGAGTTTCGTCGCTTCGCGTGCGATACGCTGAGTTCCTGGGGTGACGATAAGACGGACATCCGGATGGACACGTTTGCCCGCTAGGATTTCGGCGGCGATTTTAAGATCGCTAAGGCGTCCGTTGGTACAGCTTCCGATGAATGCTTGATCGACTTTGATTTGGTCGCTTACCGCTTGAGATAGACTATGCCCATTGGACGGTAAGAACGGGTAAGCGATAACCGGTTCGAGATTAGCCACATCGATTTCGAGCACCTGAACGTAGGTTGCATCGGCGTCAGAGTAGTGGATTTTTGGTTCACGTGCGAGAGGTTTATCGGCTAAGAATTCAGCCGTAATCTCATCATACGCAACAATACCGCTTTTTGCCCCCGCTTCAATCGCCATATTACACATACTGAAACGATCATCCATCGTGAGGTGAGGGATGGTGCTTCCGACAAATTCGAGGGTGCGGTAGAGTGCACCGTCTACCCCGATCATCCGGATCACTTCGAGGATGATATCTTTACCTGTCGTGTATTTGCCCGGTTTGCCACTTAAGATAACTTTGATCGACTCAGGAACTTTGAACCAGTTTCCCCCTGTCACCATCGCAAATGCCAAATCGGTAGAGCCCATCCCTGTCGAGAATGCACCGAGCGCACCGTGTGTACAGGTGTGTGAGTCGGCACCGATGATAACATCTCCCGGAACTACCAACCCTTTTTCAGGGAGCAATGCATGTTCAATCCCCATATCTTTTTCATCGAAGAAATTTTTCATCGAATGTTTTTTGGCAAAATCGCGACTGATACGTGCTTGGTTAGCTGAAGCTATATCTTTGGCAGGGATAAAGTGGTCGAGGACGATCGAGAATCCATCAGGATTAGCGAGAGCCGTTGCCCCTGAATCTTCGAATGCTTTGATCGAGATAGGGGTGGTGATGTCGTTTCCGATAACCATATCGATGGGTGAACGGACGATTTCACCCGCGTAAACGGGGTGCCCGACGTGCTCGGAGAATATTTTTTCGGTAATGGTTTGACGCATAATAAAAACCTTATATAGGGCTAAATAATGGCGCGATTATACCACAGAGAGGCTTAGGAGTTTTGCAGTGCTTACTCGTTTTTGTTTGCAAAACGCTCATACACATATTCCGCAACGGTGTTTGCCTCTTTGGGTGTTAAATTCTCTTTCAAAGAGGGCATTAGACCGAATTTCTTGATAGAGCTCTCTTGACAAAGTGATTTGGAGAGGTGTGGATTGATAATATAGTCACTGATAAATGCGACGGCTTCGGGTTTGGTCGGTTTTGATTGCTGAACATGAAACAAAACTCCCATCATTGGCGGTGCGATCATGGTATTGATTTTATCATAGGATGGTCGTGTTTCTAAATGACAATGGGAGCACTTCTCTTTGAAAAGTGCTTCACCTGAGGTATCGGCAGACAACGGTGTTGTTACAACATAAAGACTCATCAAAAATATGCTGAGTTGGTGTGAAAGTGATGACATTTTATTCCCTTATTGTGTGCTTTAGCTAGTCAGCTTAAATTCTAATGTTAAATCCATCTCCATCGGTAACGAGTCGTTGAGGTTCTTAGGAATATCTATACCGGCGGTTGATCCAACGGCTGCTTTGGCGGCGCTATGGAAAATATCTTCGCCGTGCTGAACCGAAATATTACGGATTGAACCATCGTTTAAAAGAGTAAATCGAACCGCAACTTCCCCCTCCATTCCACGACGCCGTGCAGCGGGAGGGTAGCGAAGATTTTTTTGGATAGCGTTGCGTAACAGAGCATAAAAAGAGCGTTTTTCAGATGCAAGATCGATTTTTGGTTTTGAGGGTGCTTGAACCACTTCGGCTGCGGGAGCATTTTGAACCCGTTGAGCTACTGGCGGTGTCGTGACGATGGGGGTTGGGGGTGCTGTCACTACCGGCGTTTGGATAGGGGGGGTGGGTTGAGGCGTTTGAGCCTTTATCGGGATGATTGGTTTGGGAATAATCGGCTGTTGTACTATCGGCTGAGGGGTAGGGGGTGTAATCTCAGCGGGGATATCACGTACCTCTTGGTGTTTGGGTTTTGGTGCCGAATCTGCCAGTGAGAGAACCATGATATGTTTGGTATCAATTTTTATCATCGGTGGCGGTGTGTGCATTTTGACTAAGACAAAAAATGCCAATGAACCCATTAGGGAATGAAACATGAGAGAGAGGAAAAATGATTTACGTGCAGTTGTCATCATAGGTGTATCCATCCTGTAAATATAGCGATTCCGACCCCCGCGAGGAGGATAGGAGCTGCGTGTTGGAGAAAATTTCGATAACGGGAGAGGTGAATCAGGCTCTCTTTGAGTATCCGTGTGAGAACCACTGAGAAAAAGAGAAACCACAAAAGTGTTGCCCCAAGACCAAATACCGCACCATACGCTATCGCCCATACAAGCGAATGCGATGATGCGCTCAGTGCCATCATGGTGATGACGGGGGCGCAGAGTGACATCGACAAAAGAGCTCCCGTGATAAACAGAGGAATCTGCCCTTGCGGTGTATGCGGTGAGGTGGAACAACACGAAGAGGAGGCTTTGAGTGAAAACCATAACCGCCCCGCGAGGATAATGGTGATACTTCCGAGCAAGTATCCCATGAGAGCGGTATCGCTGAGAATCGATTTAACCATGCTCGCACCCGCGTAGGCGATAAGGGAGAGAAAAATATATCCGCTAATCCGCCCTAGGCTAATAGGGAGCAACACGCGGAGGCTTTGTTGACGTGTACCGCTGTTTGCTAAAAGAATCGGCGATAACAACGGCATACAAGTGAGCATACACGCGGTTGCCCCATAGGAGAGAGCGACGATAAAAAGGGAGAAAAATGTTATAGCTTCCATCAGCTGTCCAAAGGTAAAAATAATATGATACTGTGACTAATCTGATATATAGTAAACATATAACTTCCTTAAGGTTTAAATAACATTTACTGCAATTATGAGATAAGAGTGTTACATTTGTGTTAAGGCTTAACAGTAATGTAACACTCTTTTGAAATAATTCTTGGATTTATTTAATACAAGGATATTAATGCAGAGAATTAAGTTATCAATGGTAGCAGTCATATTTTGTAGTAGTGCGTATGCAAGTGAAACAGTTGATTTGGGGGATGTATCGATTACAGCGACGAAAACAACGCAAAGTACATTTGAATCTCCTGCAAGTGTTGAGGTTGTGAGTGCAAAGAAAATCGAGCAAAAATCGGTTCAGCGAGCGGATGAGGCACTTAAAGATGTCGCGGGTGTTACGGTGCGCTCAACAGGGGATCACGCTCCGAACAGTTATAATAATCAAGTGACCTTACGTGGTATACCGGGGTATTACAGAACGGCTGTTATGGTGGATGATTCCCCTATGAACAATGCATTTTCTGGTGGTGTAAACTGGTCGAATATGATGGTGGATGATATTCAACAAATTGAAGTAGTTAAGGGACCTTTTTCGTCATTGTATGGCGGGAATGCTATGGGGGGTGTTATAAACATCATCACTAAAGAGCCTACAGAGAGAGAAATATCTGTAAAAACGGGTTATGGAAGCAATAATTATAAAAACGGTTCAATTATTTATCGGGATAAAATTACCGATAAACTCGGTATTACGCTCGATTATAACCGACAACAAAGTGATGGTTATGTCGGTGATTTAGTAGTAACCAAGTCTCCCTCCAATGGCACAAGCGGGACAAGTGTGTTTGGTCAAGAGGCTTCAACGGATTCGACAGGCAAAACGGTTTATATCGTAGGAGACAAAGGGAATAAACCATGGTGGATGAACAATGCGGGCATCAAGTTAATATATAGATTCGATGATGTTTCAAAGCTGACGTTCGGTATGAGCTATCATGAACATAAAAATGATTATGATCGTTTTAATACCTATTTGAGAGACAGTGCAGGAAATCCGTTTTATTCGGGAAGTGCACAATTAAATTCGACACAAGTAGCATCTATGAGTGAAAAAGATTATCTCTCAGGTCCAACCGGAGAAGAGACGAAAAAGTATACTCTTGCGTACGAAACAAAATTTATGAACACGGTCAAAGCCAAATTTAAAGCTGATTATACGGAGTTTGGATATTGGTATATTTCTCAATCTACGGGGGCAACATCGAATGGTGGGGCAGGGACATTTACTGATATTCCCAACAAAAAAACGTATGCATCGGCACAATTTGATTTTCCTCTCGGTGAAATGAACTATATCGTTATCGGTGTGGATACCAATAAAAACGAACTGGATAAATCGGTAAAAGTCTTACCGAATTGGAGAGACGATTCAACAACGACGACTTTGAACTCGATTAATAACGGGGATAGTACAACAAATGCGTTGTTTCTCCAAGATACTATAGATTTTTCTGAACAGTGGGTTTTATATGTCGGAGGTCGATACGATACATGGAAAACCAAAGGGTTAGCCGAGAGTTATGTAGCACCTACATACTCATTAGCATACGATACCCGAAAAGATTCTCAATTCAGTCCTAAAGCATCACTTGTCTATCTCCCTACACACAATACAACTATTCGAACATCAATAGGGCAAGCATTTAAAGCACCGTTATTATCCGATTTGTATTCATCGTATGTTGGTAGCAACGGTACATTGTATCAGGCAAATTCGGATCTCAAACCGGAAAAGACAACATCATGGGAGATTGGATTTGATCAACGTTTTGGTACAAAAACGGAACTAAAAGCGACCTATTATGTCAACAATCTTACAAATCTAATCTATTCAACACAGGTTAGTACGACGTTAAATGAAAAACGTAATGCAGGAAAAGCGAAAATTAATGGAGTGGAAGTAGAGGTTAAACAAGAGTTAGTAGAGGGAATTAACGCATTTGCAAATTTTACCTATAGCGATACTGAAATCACCCAAAACGATGCTAATCCTGCTTTGGTCGGTAAAGAGCTTACCTATATGCCTAAAAAACAATTCAATATCGGTGTAACGGGAAAACAAGGTTCTTGGAACGGGTCATTGATTGCAAATTATATGGATGATCTCTATACAACTGAGACAAATACTGATGTAGTCAAAGGGGTGTATGGTGCTTATGAATCCTATTTTACGGCGGATGCAAAAATAGGGTATCAGTTTACAAAATGGTTAAACGGCTCGTTGGCGGTCAATAATATTTTTGATAAAGAGTTTTATCAGTATGGGTTAAACGCGGGACGAACGGTATACGGCGAGTTGGCATTTAAATTTTAAATAAACGGAGAGATAGGATGAAAAGAATTACATTATCATTGGCAGCAGTGGCGTTTTGCAGTAGTGTTTATGCGAGTGAAGCGGTTAATTTGGGAGATGTGTCGGTTACGGCAACACGAACGGAACGTAAAGTTATCGATGTTCCCGCGAGTATTGAAATTATTACCCAAAAAGATATTGAAAGTTCTGTTGCACGAAGTGCCGATGAGTTGCTCAAAGAGGTCTCCGGTATCGATTTTAAACACAATATCGGGGTGATGAGTGCGAGTACTACCAATAAAATTGTGATGCGCGGTTTAGGTGGTTCTACTGAGGGGCGTGTGTTACTGCTCATAGATGGTGTACCCATGAACGATATGTATGGTGGAGAGGTAGAATGGAACCGAATCCCCGTTTCGATGATTCAGCGTATCGAAATCGTCAAAGGGGTTTCATCAGCATTATACGGTTCGGGTGCTATGGGTGGTGTTATTAATATCATTACGAAAAATCCTACAGAGAAATTTAATGCCGATGTTGCACTCACTTATGGAAGTATGAATACGAAAATAGCGTCTCTGGGTGCGGGAGGGAAATATAATGATTTTGGATTTATCTTCTCCGGCGATACTATGACCAGTGATGGATACAATCCGGAAACGACAGCAAATACAAAAACATATACTCGCGACAAAGGGGCGGAACGTAACAATTTTAATGGAAAAGTGACGTACGATATCGACCCGACATCATCGATCTATCTTTCCGGTTCCTATTATGATAACCAAACAACGGGAACTATGAGTTTGGCGGGATATAACCCTTACCATCAGGAGTTAAAGAACTATTCTACCGGGTATACCAAAAAATTTGACAATCATGCAGAGTTCTCAGTACGAGCATTTTATAAAGACGAATACAGCAAATATGACTCTGCTAACACTGCTAAAACAGCGGTTCAATATCAAAGTTCCAGTACAAATCTCGATCAAGGAGGCGGGTTACAATACACCCTTCCTCTAACAGATAATGGGGTGCTCGGAACGAGTACTCTTGTTAGTGGTGTCGATTTGAGACAGGGGAGTATAAATCGTCATAATTTTTATATAGACGGCAGTGGAAAAGATATTAAAGTTCAGGGAAAACAACAATATGTTGGACTGTTTTTACAAGATGAGACATTTATCGGAGATAATTTTATTATTAACGTCGGAGGTCGTTACGATACGTGGGACAATTATGACGGATACAATTATGATACCTCTAGGTCACCAAATGAGACTACTTACGCAAAAACATCCACTACCGGATTTAGCCCAAAAATAGGGGCAGTGTACCATGTTAGTGACTCAACATCGCTTCGCTCATCAGCAGGAAGTGCTTATCGTGCACCTACCCTCTCAGATTTGTATAACACCTATGTTTCAGGATCATTAATTTACTACGGTAACCCAGATTTAAAACCTGAGAAAGTAGTGTCGTACGAGATTGGGCTTGATCAAAAGATTGGTGATGGAAAGATCAATCTTACGGCTTATCAGAGTTATGCAAAAGATTTCTTTTATTTTGTGACAACTCCACCGAGCGGAGGCTATACAAAAGCTCAAACAAAAAGCAATGTCGGAAAGGTAAAGATACACGGTGTTGAAGCGGATTTTACCTATCCGTTGTATGAGAATATTCAATTGTTGACAAATTACACGTATAACGTTTCTAAGATTGATGAATACATACAAAATACCGCATTAGAGGGTAAATATCTGATTGAAGTGCCAAAACACAAAGGGTCACTCACCCTCTCTTATAGTAATCCTGAATGGTTTGATGCGAAATGTGCTGCACGCTATGTTGGGAAACGTTTTAGCGATGATGTTAATACGGTGCAATACAGCAGTTACACTATGTATGATTTGAAGCTTTCTAAAAAAATCGGATCAATGGTTGAGGCGGCTTTGGAAATCAACGATTTGTTTGATAGTGGGTATACCGAGTATTATGTATCTCCGGGACGCGTTGTCTATGGTACGTTAAAAGTGACATTCTAATGTTTTTGATTGATAGCATAATGGGGAGGAATGAGTGAAAAACTTAATGATTAAACTACAACTAGTAGTTATGCTAATGTCCATAAGCACAGCTCTTTTCGCGGATGATTTTGTATGGCTCGATGAGGTTAAAAAGAAATCGTGCTGCAAAGGTGCCGATAAAGAATCTGGAGCCAAAGAGTTTGTTATTAAAAAAGGGACATTTGATGAGAATAAAAAGGTCCGTGATTTAAATAATAGCATTATCTATGTTCGTGATATGGATCATGCCGTCACTGAGCTGAATGTGAGCGGTGGGAAAATCTCTTTTACCCCTGTGCATAAGGGGGGTTATCGTCTCTATTTTGAACAAAAAACGGTTCAGGACGGTATTTTGCAGGTTAATCTCTCCTCGATGAGAATTCATAACAAAGAGGGGAATATTTCACAGTCTCTCCTCAAAGAGATTCGAGGGAAAACGAATGATTCGCATTACGATCATGAACCTCTCGCACAACTCCCTTTTGAACTGATTATGGAGAGACCAATCCGTAAACACCATATTAACTGCTGTCTTTATTCGGGTGACATTGCCCCTTTCAAGGTCTATTACAAAGGAGAAGAACGTAAAGATGTTCCGTTGCGTGTGAGTATGGAGAGTGGCTGGAATGCTACGATTCAACCCGATGATGCGGGGGCACTCTCATTTGAAATTCCGCGCAGTACTTATGCCAAAACGGAAAAAGAGAAGAAGCGTTCCGAAAAGATGCTTGTCGAAGCGTCGTATGATGTGAACGAATCGGGGGTATATAATGGAGAAGCCTATCATGGTGTCCGTTATGTGATGAGTTTACCCCTCTCGTTTGGTGCATCACCGCTCGAATACGAATCACAAGTATTAGGATTTGCAACCGCAATCGGGGTGATGCTCGTCTTTTCACTAGGGTTTTATTATAACCGACGACGCAAGCGTAAAACGCCCAAGGAGATCTATTTTGACGAAGAATAAATTTAGTCTCCGCCGTGCTGTCAATAATATGAATTTGGTGCGGTTTCGGTTTTGGTTTCAGATAGTCGCATTTGCTTTGGTCGTTTACGGGGGATACATCGGGCTTGATTTAGGCGATAAACTTCCGACGTTTGCGTGTGTGTTTAACGGAGAGGGGACAGGGGGTAAATGTTATGTTGGAGAGCTTCAACACGATTTAAAACATCCGCTTGAGGGATTTATGGGGTTTGCGGGATATGCGTTTCTCATCTCTTTGGGGATGTTTGCGGTGTGGTTTTGGGCACTGAATAAAGGGTGGTGCGGTTTTGTCTGCCCTCTGGGGACAATGCAAGACTGGCTCACAATGTTACGCGAAAAAACAAAAATCCGTTACAGTGAATACTCATGGGCGAATCGCGGGAAGATTAAAAGTATCAAATACATTTTATTGATCTTGTTGCTACTGCTCCCCGTGATGATTGCTAACTCAGTATTTGGACTTCCGAAACTCCCGAACGGTCTTTCGATGCCGTTTTGTGATATTTGTCCCGGACGGATGATGATTCCGGCATTTACAGGTCATTTTAATCAGTTTTATATCGATTTTTCATCGAAAACGGATTTGGTGATGACGACATTGGGGATGATTATAACGGGACTGTTTTTGGTTGGAAGTTTTATCAAAAAACGGTTTTTTTGTTATTTTTGTCCAATGGCGGCATTGCAGTATGTTTTCTCGAAACCGGCATTACTCAAACTCTACAAAGACGGCTCAAAATGTACCAAATGCGGCGATTGTTACCGCGCATGCGATATGGATATCCTCGAAATCGCCGATGACGTGACGAGCAAAAATTTAGTCACCGAAGATTGTACCCTCTGTCTCAAATGTGTTGCGGCATGTCCTGAGGAGGGGTGTTTGGAAGCTAATTTTATGGGAGCTACTATTTTCGAATCGACCAAAGAGGGATTCATTCTACGGATGGCGATGGATCAAAACAAGGAGAATCATGCACACTGAACATACGATTGAGACCTCGGCAGAGCGTCAAAACCGCCACAAAGCGATGGAGGCGATAAGCGTCATCAATGCACTCAGGGAGGATTTTAAATCCCCTATCCACAGTATGGGCTATTTTTACGATTTGTTTGAAAAAGTCTATTGTCATCACCAACCGCTCCACGAGGGGAAAGCGAAAATCGGGACGATGTGTATCCAAATCCCCTCGGAAATCATTTATGCACTTGATGGGGTGCCTATAAGATTATGTAACGGGTTTTATACCGACGATGAAATCGGCGGTGATTTATTACCGCAAAAGTCATGTCCACTGGTCAAAGCAACGGTAGGATGGTTCGCTTCGGATAATTTTTCCGATAAGCCCGACATCACTTTTTCTCCGACGACGTGTGACCAAAAGACCAAAGCGGGAGCCATCATCGAGAGTTTCGGACATACCGTGATCGATGTCGGGTTTCCCCGTACCAAAGAGAGTGAAGAGAGTCGTCACTACTGGCGCGAGAGTGTCAAAAGTTTTGCCGTGAAACTCTCTAAATTTCAGGGGAAAAAGCTGACCCGGTCCAATCTGGAGAGTGCGATCAAAAAGGTGGGGTATGCACAATCGCTCTATCATAAGCTCACCGAATTTCGAAAAAACAAAGCGGTTCCGATTTTGGGTGTCGATATGTTTTTGGTCACGAACGCTTTTTTCTTTGACAAAATAGATGAGTGGATAAGTGCGGTCGAAAAACTGGTTGTAGAGTTGGAACAACGGGCGAGTGAGGGTGTCAACGTGGCTGGAAAAGCGAGTCCGCGTATCGTCTATACCGGTTCACCGCCGATTTTCCCCAACTATAAAATCCCCCTCATTATCGAACAAAGCGATGCAATCATCGTCGCCGATGAGACGTGCAGTTCGAACCGTATGTTTAACGATATGGTGGCAGTGGATGAGTGGAATCTCTATGACATGATCGATTCGGTTTCGGATAAATATCTCAAAGCGTGTACTTGCCCGATATTCACCCAAAACGATGATCGAATCCGCAGAATCATCCAGTTGGTGCGCAGTTATAACGGTGATGGGGTGATCTATCAGGCGTTTGCAGGGTGTCAAGTGTATGAGATGGAACAACGCAGTGTCTTGGCGGCAATGGAGAAAGAGGGGATTCCGATTCTCTACATCGAGAGCGATTACAGCCCCTCACAACACGGACAACTTACGACGCGGGTTGAAGCGTTTATAGAGTCATTAAAAAATCGAAAGAGAATGAAAAAATGAGATATTTTGTAGGGATAGATATCGGCTCTACCGCGATCAAAATCAGTGTCGCGGATGAGAATAAAAACTTAGTCGGGCATAAAATCAGCGCGAGCGGGAGTATGTTTTACAAATACGCCCAAGAGGCGTTAGCAGAGCTGTTAAAAGAGTTAGGTATTGATGAGAGCGAGGTGGTCTATACGGTGGCTACGGGATATGGTCGAAAGCTTTTTAAAGAGGCGGATGAAAATATCAGTGAGATTACCGCCAATGCAATCGGTGCGCAACAAGCCGCCAAAAGTTATGGCAATATCAAAACAATCATCAACATCGGCGGACAAGACAGCAAGGCGATTTCACTGGATGCCGAGGGGAATGTGGTTAATTTCGCCATGAACGACCGTTGCGCGGCGGGGACGGGGAAATTTCTCGATGTCGTAGCGATGAATTTGGAGATAGGGGTGGATGAACTGAGTGATTATCATTTTAAATCCAAAGGGACACCGCTTTCAATCAGCAGTACGTGTGCCGTATTTGCCGAATCGGAGATTATCGGGTTGCTAGGGAATAATCACAGCGTCGAAGACATCGTCTCAGGGGTGCACTACTCTATCGCCAAACGGATTGTAAAATTGGTGAAACGGGTAGGGGTCAAAGAGAACGTCTATTTCGACGGAGGACCGGCTCTCAATGATGGGTTGGTGAGTGCTATCGAAAATGAGTTGGGGCATAAAATATTTGTCCCTGAGTATCCGCAAATCACGACATCGTACGGCGCGGCGGTGTTGGCGTGTGATGCGTTTTTGAGTGAATCAGCGAGTTAGAAACTGATGTTATTGTATTTTGTAAAATTTGCAGGTCAAATGCTATTTTTGGAAGTGAGGCTTTAGCCTCGCATAGTTGCTTTGTTAGGAGTTTCAATGATTGCGAAGCTTTTGGCGGGGCTAAAGCCCCACTTCCGATGAAATAGTAAGATTAGTTAGAAACATCAATAAAAAGGAAAGTAAAATGGAAAACAGCAGCATGTTAGAGTTCGCCCATATGGGAGTGGATTATGGAATCATCGGAATCCTTATTATCATGAGTATCACCTCGTTATGGCTCTTTATAGAGAGAATGATGAGTTACGGCTCCATCCGACTCGATGAGTACAAAAATAAAGAAGAACTCGAACTCGATTTGGGTAACAACGTCGGTACTATCGCCACCATAGGATCAAACGCACCCTACGTTGGACTACTCGGAACCGTACTGGGAATTATGATTACCTTCTATAGCCTTGGTGATATCGGAGCAGTCGATCCCAAAAAAATTATGACAGGACTAGCACTCGCCCTTAAAGCAACCGCAATGGGACTCGTCGTCGCTATCCCCTCTATCGTGTTCTATAACATCCTGCTCCGTAAAATGGAGAGACTCCTCACCATGTGGGAAATTAAAAACAAAGGGTAAGTTTATTAATGCACGTAAACGTGCATGAGCTTACTGCTGAAGTAAACTTAGCGTTAGCGTAGCTATCGGGACGAGTTCCGATGGCGTATTAAGGAGAAAAAATGAAAATGAAACGTATGGATACCATCAACGTTATCCCCTTTATCGATATTATGCTCGTACTGCTCGTCATGGTACTCACCACCGCGACCTTTATACGAACCGGACTTATCCCCGTTGATTTACCGGATGCCAAGGGGAGCGCAACCGAGCATAAACCATCAGAATTAAAACTCACCATCAAAAAAGATGGAACCCTCTGGGTTGATGAAACCACCACGGTGAGTTTAGAACAATTCGAACAACGGGTTGTTTCAGGGGGAAAAGAGATGACTGTCGTCCTCTATAGCGATAAAGATGCGGCATTCCAAAACTTCGTCGGAGTGATGGATGTTCTCAAACGTCTGGGGCATGAACAGCTCTATATTGTCACTGACAAACAAAATAAATAGGAGCTACTTTGAAACATCAACCTTATATACGGTATTTATTGGTAGCGAGTACACTGTTATCAAGTGTGTGTGCACAAGAGATTGTGACGTTAGAAAAAATCCAAATCTCCGAAGAGTATACCGCTATCGACGAGCGACGGGATAACTCTATCGCCAAACGGATTATCAAGGCAGAGGAGTTGACTCAGTATGGGGATTCGAATGCGTTAGAGATTCTCCGACGCACTCCGGGGGTAACGATTCCAAATGGCAAAGGACCCGCTAGCGCTCCGGGTAAGGGGTATACGGTGGTGATGATTGACGGTGAGGCAACTTCGACGGGAACTAGTAAGCGCGTTAGTCCTTTAGAACAAATTTCACCCGATATGATCGAGCGGATTGAGGTAATGACGAACGGTTCGGCGGAATATACTGCTGAATCGATGGGGGGGATTGTTAATATTGTCCTCAAAAAACCAAAGACAGAGGGACGAAGCTCTGCAAAGGTAACGTTTGGTGCCTACGGTGAGGATTTGAGTGAAACAGCGTATCTTCAACGAGAAGGGAAAATTGATAAAATTTCGTATTTGATGAATCTGAACGCGTCTAACAATGTCAAAGAGGATCGGACGGATATATTAGTCGATAAAACAGTATTGAATACTGCCGAGGAGCGTGATGATAAAAATAAAAATCGCTCTGTAGGGCTTCGAGCAAAGCTCAATTATACTGCCTCTCCCCGTCTTAAAATACTCTATGACGGTTCTGTAACGTTTAATCATGATACCGATAGAATTAATTCAACGACCCTAACCGAAGGCTCAGCCACTCCCACTCGTCAATACCATAGTTATGACGATGCTACCAATACGATGCTGTGGTCGGCGTTGGGAGCAGAACATCGATTCGGAGATGATATTTTTGAATGGAAGGCAAAAATCCACTCGTTCGAAGAGAGGGGTGATTTGGAGTCATTATCGACCCCTTCGGGGAGTAGCCGTCAAGAACACGATTATGTATTGAGCCGATTTTATGGTCTTCAGGGGGATTATTCCGCACTTCGAGCTGAGCACTTTATCAAAGCGGGATTTGAGCTCAAAAGAAGCGATCAAATCGATGAAACGACAAGGGTGTTAAATGGGGTAGATGTCACCTCTATAAACGATAAAATTCAAATGAAAGAGGACAAGCTCTCCCTCTACGTCCAAGACGAATACACAATGAATGATTGGATTATTCTCACACCCGGACTCCGTTATGAGACATTAAAGAGGGACTATAGCTCAACCTCGAATCTGGATTACTTTGCCCCATCATTGCACGCACTGTTTCAGGTGACACCAAAAGACAATATCCGTGCAAGTGTCGCTCAAACCGTCCGCCTCCCAAGACTCAGCCAACTATCGGCGAGCACCAACAGTACCCTCGATGAAAACAGTATTCATCGCCCCGATGTAATCGGAAATCCGAATCTAACCGAAGAAAAAGCTTTGAGTTATGAATTACGATATGAGCACTTTTTTGCCGATAAAGGGGTGGCGAGTATCGGTGGGTTTTACCGTAATATCAGTGATAAAATTGAAAATATGACTCGTTTTAACTCGATATCGGGACGTTATGAGCAAACCCCTGCAAATGCAGGAGAGGGATCATTATGGGGTCTTGAGTTAGAGCTTAAAAAATCGCTCAAAGAGTATGTGGAAGGTTTCGGCATTTTTGCCAATGCTACACTGCAAGACTCATCGCTCAGCAACACCTTCACCGGAGTCAAAAGAGAGATTTTGCAAACACCGAGTTTTACCTGTAACCTTGGTTTCGATCACACTCTAAAAGAGTCTGAAATTACCTATGGAGCGGCGTATCGCTATGTAGGCGGATACGATGATCCGCAAGAGTATTTTATATCCCAATCGCAAAAAGGGTACGGTACGCTCGATTTTTATGCTAATAAACGGCTCGATAAAACGTTTAAATTGCAGTTTAATGTGAAAAATATTACCGCTTCTACGATAGAGACAACGTCACATTTGTATGATACCTCAGGGGCAATCACGCAAACCCAAGTGGACAAAGAGCACTCAAAACCACAGGTGCTTTTATCGCTTGAGGGGAAATGGTGATTTCCCTCCCAAAATTCTACATTTGATATTCTAGTGCGTTATAATATTATGATGATAAAAGGAGGTACTGATGATTGCTTTAAATGCTAACCAATTATTAGCCGAGGTTGATTCAATGCCAATCGATCTTAAAACAAAACTAATCGATAAACTTTTACGCAGTCTTACTCCTAACTCTGAGAGTATTGATACTTTATGGAAACAAGAGATTGATAAACGAGTGAATGCTATTGAATCAGGAGAAGTCTCTCTTGTCGATGGAAATGAGGTATTTCGTAAAATTCAAGAACGCTTCGCTTGATGCAATTTCATTTTCATCCTGATGCTGAGCTTGAATTAAATCGAGCAATCGATTATTATGAAGAGTGTCAGGAACACTTAGGGTTAGAGTTTGCACAAGAGATTTATGCAACCATACATCGTGTCGTAGATTTTCCAAATGCATGGCAAGCTATGACTACAAAAACAAGACGCTGCTTAACAAATCGTTTTCCCTTCGGTATTGTTTACCAAATACGCAACAATGAAATCATTATCATCGCCATAATGCATCAAAATCAAAAACCTTTTTACTGGAAAAATCGTTTTTAGTAGCTTTTCATGCTGTCCATTTTGATTTTTAGGACGTAATTAACCATTTTTCTATGATATATTTTGAATCTTATACTATCAAAATCAATAAATCTATACTAAATACCAAGATTTTAAGGTTTTTATCGCTTGAGGGGAAATGGTAATTATCTATTTTTAGTAAAACGTCGGCGTAAGAGCCGACGCGAAGAGTAGAGAAGAAGATTAGAATTTATAATTCACACTAGTGTAAAGTGTGCGACCCATACCTGGGACAGCAGTACCCCACATGGATGCGCTTCCTGAGGCACCGTATGAGCCTGCATTTGGTGTTGCATAACTGATTGTACCAGCTTCTTTGTTAAGAGACATGGTTGCACCCTCTCCGGTATAAGCACCGCCAAGTGGCAAGTAGTAAAGGGTATCGAATAGATTTTCTACACCGAAATCAACACGCACTTTCTGCCATGAGTAACTGCCACGCATATTAACGAGGCTATAACCGGGCGTTTTGATTTCATTGCGCACGTCTGAGACGCTATCTTTTGCTTTAACCCCAATCATTTCAAGTGCATTATCCCAGTTGCCTGATGTATGTGTTAATGCTAGTTTCGCATTGAGCGGCATGATATTGTATAAATCATCCCCTGTTTCACGATTTTTACCGTTGGTATAGTTTACTACACCTTTTAGACTAAAATCGCTTCCGAGTGACATTTTACCGGCAAGGTCGATACCGTAAAGGCGTGCTTCTTGATTGACGTATTGTAATCTGACGAAACTGTTGGTGGCGGTTGCATTGGCTGCCGGAGCACCAGGGTATGTACGGCGAGCATCAATATAATCTTGGACATGAGAGTAATACGGTGTCATCATAAACTGATATTTACCTCCGACACTGTGCCAATTTGCAGTGAGACTGAGGGTGTGAGCAATTTCAGGTTTGAGATCAAGATTTCCGACATAGCCGTTACCATCACCGACAAAGTTGTTCATCTCCATTGCCATGGCGTTGGTTGACCACGGATATCGCTCATAGAGGTTTGGAGAACGGGTTTTTTGAGCAAGACCGAACTCGATTGAACTTTGTTCATTGAGGGCATTTTGTGTCAATAGTGTTATGTCCAGATTGTTATCGGTTCGTTTGTGATCCAAATCATTCCAAGCTTGTCGTGTCCCTACGGAGCTGTTGGCATACATCATACCGGTATTGTAGCCTTGGATATCACCGCTATCGCTTTTTACTTGTTCGAAGCGTAAACCAAGCAATGATTTCCACTGAGGACTCCATGTGGCTTCCCACTCACCGAATGCTGCTAAACGATCACGTTTGCCGTCACGAATATTCCAAAACGTATCGGGTGCCATCCCTCCGGTACAGTTGGCGGTTGAGCCTGTATAGCCACAATCAGGTGCCGGTGGCCACCAGTCGTTCAATCGGTAGGTTTGCCCTTCCATACCGAGACGTAACAGATCTCTGGAGTTAAGTTCGATATCTGTTTTGATAGAAACACCGTTGGTTTTTCCTTCGGTGTACATCGGCATACCGTTGACGGGATAGGTATTGTTTACAAGAGCACCGTAGTTGTAGAGTTTATCCTCTCCAAAATCCATGAAATGATCTACGGTTTCGTGGTAGGCACGCGCTTCTAAATTACCCCATCCGAACGAGGCGGCGTAACGTAGATTGAGCCGTTTTTCCTCATTATCTAACATATCCATACGCTGATTCGGATAAAGTTGGTACGGTAAATCTTGATAGCCGAATTTAGCCTCGAACAGCTGATTGTTGTTTTGGAATGCAAGCCCTAGTGTGTGGTTACGCGTCTCATACGCTGTCGAACCCACCTCGTCTGAATCTACTTGGCGCAGTGTAGGTGTTCCGGCGTTGAGGGTATTGGACGGATTGATGGCAGTAGTGAGGGTAAAGTGTTTGTAATCGCCACCTGCTTTGTAATTATCAGATTTGGCGGTTGCGCTGTTATAACTAATGTTTAACGATTCGGTAGCGTAGGTAGCCGACAAGTTGGCACCATAAGCATTGCCGTTGCTACGGTAGAATGCACCGACTTCACCTTCAAATAAGTTACCTTGTCCCGGCAGAGCAAATTTCGGTGTACGTGTTTCAGCGATGATACTACCGCCGATGCTATCACCGCCGACACTTACCGGAGATACGCCGGTATACACTTTCATTGACTCTACATTCGTCGGATCGACATAGGATAGTGCAGGGTTCATGTGGTTCGGACATGAGGCAATCAGATCCATACCGTCCACTTTAATCCGCAGACGATCATCCGCGAGTCCGTGGATGGCAGGTAAACTAGATACACCACCGGCACCGTAGAGATTTACACCCGGCACGTCACGCAAAAGCGATGCTGTATCGCTGGTTGCCGCACGCAGTTTTGATAGCTCAGGTTTGATTACGGATTCGCTGGTATTGTCGGTGTTTGCAACAACCGAAATTTTGTCCAACTGGAGTTCGGTCGTGTTTTCAGCCCCAAAACAGGAGCTAACAATTAAAGATGAAAGTAGAATGCTATGAGCAATTCGACGATTATTTACCATTATATTTCCTTGAAATTTAAGATTTATCTTATAATTATGGATAAGAAGTGTTACATTAGTGTTAAGAAGAGGGAAAAATTTATAATTTTTACGTAATAAGTTATATTATATTAACTTATGTTTATTTCACTCCAAATGTGTATAAATTTTGATTCTCAAAGCAATAGTGTGAATTTTAGTAATTTTTACGTCATGTTGAGTTGCCTAAAGAGGCTCTCTTAACACTATTGTAACACTTCTGTTTTATTGTCTAGCATATATTCTTATAGGACTAGACATGACTTCTTCTTTCATCATACGACGAACTGTATTATCCAGTTTGGCGGCTGGATATTTATGTATTGCTAATGCACAAGATACGGTGCAAATCGAAAAAATTCAAATAACGGCAGATACGGAAAAAAGCTATAGCGCTACGTCAGCAAGTGTGGGGACTCGAACAGATACTTCTATCGTAGAGATACCTCAATCGATTATTACGGTTAAAAAAGAGGTGATTGAGGATCAGGGATCAAAAACTCTATCGGATGCTTTACGAAATGTGAGTAATGTGAATAGTGTCGATAAACGTGACTCCAATATCGTCGGATTTAAAATCCGAGGGTTTAACTCTGCAACCGTTATCGATGGGATTGCGATGCCGGGGTATTTTCCAAATCAGGAAAGTTTGGTTAATGTCGAGCGTATCGATGTTGTCAAAGGACCATCGGGTGCTTTGTTTGGCAGTTCACAAGGTGCAGGAACTTATGGAACGCTGGGGGGAACGGTTGCGATAACAACCAGTGAGCCTGAAGCGGTAGCAACACAAAAGCTAGGGATGAAATTTGGTAGCTACGGAGAGAAAGGTGGATCATTTGATATTAATCAACCGATTAATAATGAGTTGGCAGTTCGATTGGTTGGGGAAATATCGGATAGCGACAGCGAAACAGATAATGTATATTTTAAGAAAAAAGCACTTTTCCCATCCTTTTCATGGAGACCAAGCGGACAAACAAGTGTCGTATTAAGATTACGTTATTTGGATGATGAAACGCTTGATTACAGTGGATTGCCGATCAAAGGGACGCTTGATACTTCTACTCATACTTTAGCACGTAGTACCAACATTACTGCGAATGGACTTCCCGCAACAACCACAACTTCCAAGGGAGCAAATTTACAAGTCGATCAAGTAATTGTAAAAGATTGGAAATTTAATTTGGTGGCAGGATACAATGAGATCGAAGTGGATGAGCGTGGTGTATATGCGACCACTTCAGCCGACTTTTTCGGAATGTCCTATGGTTCTGCGGATATATCAGCAAATCTTTTTGGGGTGCGTTTGTGGGATAAATGGAAAACAACTACGCTTTCTCCAAGTGTAACAGGAAAATTTATGACAGGTTCTATCGAGCATACCTTGATGGGAGGGATTGATTATGAAAAAACAAAAGATGATGCCTTTATGGTCGTATCGGATCCACTGGGATATATGATTTCACCGTTGAACGGATTTACTCCGGTTAATTTAACGAATCCGACGTATCCTAACTGGGTGGAACCCGTAGCACCCTCTACACCTACTCAACAAAATACCTATCGTTCGAGCGTCGTCTATTTACAAGATCAAATGGATATTGGCAATTTGCATCTTTTGGGAAGCGTACGACATTCAAGAATCAACATTGATGATGCCAATACAGATCCACTTTTCGGTGGTACGAGCAACCATACCACCAACACATCAACAACTCCTCGTGTAGGGGCAACCTATGAATTTACCCCTGAGTTTTCGATTTTTTCAGGATACAGCGAAGGGATAAAAGTCCCTACGGGCTCTAAATTTACCACCCCTCCAAAACCCGAAGAATCAGAGCAAAAAGAGATTGGTTTGCGTTTGAGTAAATTTGCAGGGATTAGTGCAACTTTAGCATGGTTTGATTTGAAACGTAAAAATGCAGCGGTTGCCGATTCTGCACACCCTGGTTATTCAATACAAACCGGAATACAACAGTCTAAAGGTGTTGATTTGGACGTATTATGGGAAGTGAACCCGTCGTGGAAATGGATCGGTGCTTTCACAACCCAAACCGCAAAAATTACCGAAGATACAACCACATCTAGGGTTGGAAAACAACTCTTTAACGTCCCTGAAAAATCGGCACGAATAGCAACCCGCTACGATGTGATGGGTGGTACATTGGATGGATTAGGGATGGGGTTGGGGATGACGTATCGCTCAGAACTCCCTGTAAATACAACCAATACGGCATTTACCCCATCAGCGTCTGTATGGGATGCGCAGCTCTCTTATAAAATGGCACATGCGCGTTATGGAATTAACATTAACAATCTACTTGGTAAAGAGTATTACATCCCCTCAGCTTATTTCGGTGGCGGGCAAGTGACACCGGCATCTCCAAGAACGGTTATGGCTACCGCAATGTTTACGTTCTAAAAAGTTAGCTAGAATGGAACGCCGAAAATTTACACAAATAGTAGCCATGATGGGGATGGCTTCGCTTTTTGGCGGAGCAACCTCGTCTTGCGCATCGCAACAATCAACACACGTGAGTGAAGAGAAACAACACGCAGATGCGATGGCGCAATACAGCGATTTAAGTGGTGGTGAACATCTCATAATCGGTATGCTCGTTTATCCAGAAATGTATCTTTTGGATTTTGTCGGTCCCCTGAGCGTTTTTGAATCCTTGATGAACCGCGAAATACATTTGATATGGAAAAATTCAGAACCTATTTCTAGTACATCGTCTCATATCCAAATCACCCCTACGACCACGTTTGAAAATTGTCCTGAACATTTGGATGTGTTGTTCGTCCCAGGCGGTGTCCCAGGGACGTTTACGATGATGGAAGATTTGGAAGTGTTATCTTTTTTAGCTACAAAAGGGAAAACAGCACGCTACATTTCGAGCGTTTGTACCGGATCGTTGATTTTAGGATCAGCGGGGTTATTGAATGGTTATAGAGCAACTTCGTATTGGTCGCTCAAGGATGTGTTAAGTGAATTTGGTGCTATTGTTTGCGATGAGCGTGTTGTTGTAGACCGTAACCGTATAACAGGGGGCGGGGTAACTGCTGGAATTGATTTGGCATTAACCATAACCGAACGTCTACGGAACCAAACCTATGCGAAAGCGATACAACTGTATTTAGAATACGATCCCGCACCACCCTTTAACTCAGGCTCACCGGAAAAAGCTCCTAAAGTCGTGAAAAAGTTTCTATTGGATATGTTTCAAGGGATGCATGAAAAAGCATTGACTATTGCAAAGAAAAAAGTGAGAGTCTAATTATTCATCCACATTAAGAGTATTGAGTGCAGCACCAATATAGACAATACTAGTGTTAATGTCGTCAATTTTTTATTTGATGGCGACATCGGTTTTGGTGATGCGTGTAATTCGCTCATTGGTTACCTTTAAAGCTATTAGTATGTAAATGTTGATTCTCCAGTCGGCAAGAGTCGAGTCGATTGGAGTTGCTCAAAAATATCACTCCGGCAAACATAAAGAGGGTAATGGCTATTAGTGCAATCATAAACCCTTTTCCTCTCCCTCCTGCTCTCAAACTTGAGCGTTGATCATGTGAAATCAGCGTCGTAATATTGGGATTTTTGGCAAATGTTTTTTCGCATGCCACTTCACAGAGTCCACATTGGATACATCGGATGTCAAAACCTTGACGAATATCGAGAGAGGGGATGGGGCAAATTTTAACACACCCTTCGCATTCGGTACACTCACTACTCGGATCATCAAAACGGTAGGTGAGGCGATCTTCTATCGGCAATATGGCACACATCGCACCATAAGGACACAGATAGGCGCAATACCACCCCTGCACCATATACACCTCGGCAATCATCAGCAATGAGAGGAGGATGACCAACCACCCCGCAAAAGTGAGATGAGCTATCGCATCGATAAGCTCATTGGTGCTGATTCCATACGCCACTACTGAAAATGCCAGCATGGAAGCTAAAGCGGTGAGGAGGGTAAAGCCTCCGATTTTCGAGAGTATCGATTTTTTCTTTCTACTAAACAGAGTAAGTAAATGGGCAAAAAAGGTGTTGGGGCACAATGTTCCGCAATAAAATCGCGATAGGGTCAGTGTGCTGATGAGTGCGATTCCGATTCCTAAAAGGAGGAGCAGTGCAATGAGGGAGTAGGTTCCCATCTCGATACCAAATCCACCCATTTCGAGGCGGTTATGGGAAAAATTGAAGAGCAAGAGATGAAAATCTCCGAGGATTATCCACGGAATTGCCATAAAAGGGATGAGGAGGGCTAAAAATGCTCTGTTTTGGTGTAAAAATTTCATTACATCCCCTTTCTATTTTGTTTCCACGAATCAATTCGTTGTTCGGGTGGGAGAGTGCCATTCTCCAGCCGCCCCTCTTCGAGTCGTTGAATCAGAGCATTGAGGATTGTTTTGTCAGGAATCGCCTGAAATCGTTTGACCACCATACCGCTATGATCGGCGATAAGAATATAGGGGATAGTTTCACCCAACCCTAATTTTTTGGCATCTTTTAGGGCCATTGGGCTTTCCACATTGATAGTGCTGATATGAAGATTAGGGTGTTTTTTTGTCATCTCTTCCATTAAGGAGAGTGTTTTTTTGCAGGGTGGACACCATGAAGTGTAAAAGGTGACAATGTTTACAGATGCGCTTGGTTGAAAATAGGGGGTATTTTTGAGTGAAAGAGGGGTGCTAAATGCCGAAATCGTCATGAGAATAGGAAAAAACAATATTCTCACAAGAGAACCGAATACGTTGTGAATCTTTAAGGAGGTCGATTTTTGCATATTGGGTTCTCTTTTGAAAATATTTCAAAATTCATTCGCTCTGAGCTTGTCAAAAAGTAGTTGATTTAGGGTTTGACAAGCTTATAACGAATAGAAGATTGATGGTGTCATCCCGTTTTACGGGGATGACGGGAATATTACTTTTGTTTTAACACCCATTCAACGAGAGTTTTTGCCTCGTCATCGGTGAGTGTTTGTGTAGGCATTGGAGTTTCACCCCATTTACCTTGGCTACCATTTTTGACTGAGGCGATGAGAACATCGGCGCTTTCGCCTTTGGCAGCAACCTCTTTATAAGCAGGTCCTACGAGTTTAGTATCAACACTGTGACATGCTAAACACCCTTTCGAATCTGCTAGTGATACCGCCGGATCGAGAACGACAGCCGGAGCATTTTTCATCTCCTCTTTGTGTGCTTTGTACTCGGTGATGACGTTGGTCATGTATTCTTGAGTCGCTTCGGCTTGAAGTTGAAGCGGTTCTTCGAAACTTACCACGCGGATACCGTGACGAGCTGTCGCCATCAATGTTACTGCTACAATCATCAATACCATTGCTTTGGTTGCATCCGATCCATTAAACTCTTCATTGCTAAAGCGTTTGAGGAGGAAGAAAAACAAAATCAACAATACCGCTGATGCCGCAAATGGCAAGAAGACAAACGGTGTATGAATATACGCTTCACTGATACGTGGGCTGAAGGCGAAAAATACCAACGGTAAAACAGCAATATTGACAGGTGCTGCCCACATAAACCATTTTTTACCTTGATCAATCGCCAAACGACCTACTTCTGCATCTTCTCCGCCCGCTTTAACCCATTTGACTCCAAGATAGATCATGACGATCCCTGTGAAAGCAAATGCGGTGAGGAAGAAGTTGATGAGACGGAAGAACGTCAACGGAGTCAACATAATGTCCCAAATATTTTTCACCGTTGCAAATAATTCCGGTTGCAAATAGAGATTTGACATCGACATAAACACCGGAGGCAACGTATAGAACGTCAATACTGCAACGAGCCCGATAGAGATATGGAACCCTTTGTGTTCATGCAATGCATGCCAGCTAAATTTGTACGCATACGAGAGTAAGAACGCGAAGATATTCCCGTAAATGATATGCAAAATATGCGGAGATACTTTGAGAATCGCCGTATAGAAAAATCCGGTATAGAGTACCGAGATAACCAAGAGTGGAGCGACCCCCCACAATGCCCCCATATTTTCACTAATGGTGGTAGGGTTGGTCATTTTGTATGCCAACAAATCGTTTGTTTTGGACTTTTTGAATACCCCAAAGATATTGTAGAGAACCGACGCCGTCGAAGCTCCGATTAGGGTATAGATAAATGCGATGTGCACGACAAAAACGATAACACCGAGGCTGTCAAAAAACCAGCCCGGTAGTCCCATCGTCGGTACGACGAGGGGGATGTCAAAAGGGAGTTTCCAGTTCATTATTTGATCTCTCCTCTTTTATTAAGTGATGCGAGATACGCCGCTAACGCGTCTTTCTCGGCTTCGGTTCCGGTAAACGGAGGCATATACGGTGTTCCACCACCCGGTAGGTTGTTGAGTCGGTTACGAATCGCCTCTTGACTCCACCCTTTGGTTAGGAATTTGAGACCGTTGATACCGTTTTCAGTATGGCAGGCACGACATTCGATTTGGGCAATCGTGTGACCCACTTCGATGAGGTTTGATTTATCCTCTTTGAGCACTTTTTTATCTTCATCGACAAAGACGGCGTGTTTGAGAATCCCTACTTTGTTTAGGTATGGCACGTCGGTAACACGGATACCGTTGGCATACATGTAGTTATAGATGAGGTAAGGTTTACGGATAAACTCACGGGTACGCTCTTCGTAACCCCAAAAGAGCATAAATGCCGCAACCATAAGAGTAGCGGCAATGTATGGCATACGTTTTGGTGAGAAGTAGGCAATAATCGTTGTAAGAACAACCGTTCCGCCGATACCGCTGATAATCATGTGCATCAAATCCATTTTATCGGCAAATGCTCTCGTCATCATTGCGGTTGGGATCATCGCACGCGCCGCTTCAGGGATTTGGAGCAGATAGTAATATCCAAATGCTGCAGCAACCGGAACCGTGACTATCATAATGGTTGCGAAAAATTTGATCATCCGCTCTTTGGTTGCACGAATCTCTTCATCTTTACTGAAGCTGGTTATGAGCCACGTCCATAGAATAGCAAGTGCTCCGGCAAACGCGATGGAACTAAAGGTTCGCATCATAAGTCCCGGTATCCATGTCGGATTAAAAAGGGCATTGTTGTAATTAACGACTCCCGGATATACTTCCGGATCAATCCATGGCTGACCATCGAAGTTCGGTGTCAACATAAAGCCCAAAATCGCGGTAATAATCAGCATTGTTACCCATGAAGAGACGGCGTAAAAAATTCCGAATTTAACCGATTTAGAACGTCCTTCTGCTGTTTCGGCTTTAGGTTTCCATGTCATAAACCAGAAGAGGAGCAATACGACTTCGAAGTTAAATACGATCCATTCGATAAACCATTTCCAAAAGAAGACGCGGATGAGTCCGCCGATAGCATTTGGGCTGATGATATTAGCGTGAATCCACATCCCGATTCCAGTGAGGGCACCGACAGAGGTAGTGATGATAAAAAAGACCATGAGGAGACGATAGACGGTTTCATACCCCGCCAAATCATTTTTCTTGTTGGTCCACCAAGCGGCGAGAGCAAGCACCACAGACCCTCCGACAGCACCGCCATGAGAGACGAATACGTGGATGATCGCATTGATTGCCATGAGCATTCTTAGCCCAATCGTAGGCATTTCGAATATGGGGAAATCGAACATATATATCCTTTATGTTTTATATCATGCCCATGAGCGAAGCCCATTGGCATGGCAGGGAACAGATGTCCCTTACAACTCCCTAAAGCTTTTTGCATAAATACAAAAGATTTTAAAAGAGTGCATTTGAAAGGTGTATATGCACGACAACGTCGGAGAAATAGCCAAAAATTTGCTATAATAAGACGTTGCTATGCAATACGTTTTTCCGTTTGCTTGAGAGCTGCAATTTTCACAGCAGACGGATCGTTTTGATGGCTTACTACGACGTTAATCCTCCTTCTCTCTTCTAATTTGGTTATTTCAGAGTGTTATTATTTCATTCTAGTGTTACATTTGTGTTAAGTGATTAGTGATTTTATTTAATTTTTCTTTTAGACTATTAAAATAGTAAATTGGGAGCGGTAAATATTAGGGAAAGATAGCTTATTAAAGGCAGTGATCTCTAAAGGTCTCACGAATGAGTAAAAACTCCTCTAAATGGTCGAAAAAGATATCGATGAGTTGAGGATCGAAATGGCGACCTCTTTCTTCTTTAAAGAGTGTAAAAATACGTTCATCTTCCCACGCTTTTTTATAAACGCGATCACTTCCAAGGGCATCAAAGACATCGGCTAGCGCGGTAATACGTCCATAAATATGGATGGCTTCCCCCGATAAACCTCTGGGATAACCGCTTCCATCCCATTTCTCATGATGTTCATAAGCGACGATAGCGGCCGCTTGGAGCAGGGTGCGATTGGAGTGTTTGAGCATCTCATACCCAAGTGCCGCATGGGTGTCCATGATCCGTCGCTCCTCTTCATCAAAACGTCCCGGTTTGTTGAGTACGGCATCGGGGATAGCCACTTTACCGATATCGTGCATCGGAGAAGCTTGTTTAATCATTTCTGCCTCCCCTGAGTCTAATCCATAATAGAGGGCGAGAAGTTTCGAGTATTCGGCTACCCTTTTGACATGATTTCCCGTCTCTTTGGAACGACTCTCCCCGATAGAACCCATCGTAAAGACAACTTCTCTTTGGGTCTCTTCAATCTCTTCATTAAGGTCGGTTATTTCATGGAGAGCGTGATCCATACCGTTAATCATGGTATTAAATGAGAAGGCGAGTTCCCCTATTTCATCGTGACGATTGAGGGTCACTTGTTGGGTATAGTCTTGGGTATGGGTGATTTTTTTGGCGGTATTGGAGAGGGTGATGATTGGTTGGATTAAGTAAGTTGCGATGTAATAAGCGGCGATAGAGATAAAAATTCCTCCCCCTAACAACAAGAGGACAAACCATAGTTCGTATTTGTATAGCAATTTATAGGCTAATGCTTTCTCTTCTTCGAGAACAATAGTGATATTGGGAGTCGATTCCAGTGTTTTAGAGACTTCAATCGAATCGGTAAAAACAGAAGGTCTTAGTGCCGTTTGTCCATCCAAATAGAGGAGATAGTAGTGTCGATCTGCGGTGTTGGAAAAGAAATTGGAAAAATTGGTGACAGGGTAGATAAGGGAAAGTGTCCCCACTTTGTCAGAGGAGATATTGGAAAAAACGGGGATACTAAAAAAAGGGTTTTGAGGAGTCTCTTTACCGATCATCGTAAAATCGCTTGAAGCGACAATTACCCCTTTGGTATCGGAGAGATAAAAATCTCCGGTAATTTTGAGGTCTGTTTTTTTGGAGAGAAGGGAGTTACTGATCCGTCTGTCCAAATCTTTTGTGTAAATATCGTTCATGATATCAGATTTGGCTAAAAAGTCCATATCGTTATGAAGGGTATGGAGGTGCTGATTGATCCTCTCTACACTCATCCCTAGCTGGGTGTTCATCTCCTGTGTTGCCGATTCATAGAGCTCTTGTCGAAAAGAGTTACCCAGCATAAACATTGTCAGAGCGTAGGGGATGAGGCTTATTGCCAAAAAGAGGAGGATAGTTTTGAGTTTAAAACTCATAAATAACCTTTACTCCCGAGTCAACCATAGAAGCAGGGATATACCCGATAGCCCCTTCAACATTTTGGACAAACAGTTTGACCGATTCGGAAGAGGATTGGGTGATGGGGGGGGATATCCCTTGGAAGTGTTGTTTTATCCAATAGGTATTTAAGCTCTCTCGATTCATTCTTATAATCTGTGATTCAAATAAGATACGTGAATCCTCTTGCCCCACGAGATTGATAGGGATTACTTTTTGATCTCCCAATGAGTGGCGTTTCATCAGGAAAATATCTCGTATTTGTTGTGCTGTAGCAGTAGAAAAAGGGGACTTTTTCGAGGTAATTACAGCGTACTCAGATGCTGAAAAGATTCCGATAAAGCAGCAAAGTAAAACTAGCGTTTTCATTAAAAAAGTACCGAAAAAGAGAGTAGGACACAATCAAGGTTTTCTTGAGAATGCCATTGGTATTCCCCTTTGATGGAGACGGGATAGAGTGGCCGATAACTGTATCCGAGGATACCGATATTGTCAGTATAGTTTTGATGCTGATCGTTATAATACTCATATCGTCCGATAAGGGCATGTTCGTTTGAAAAATGGTAAACGCTTTGGAGATATCCGCTTCTAACGTAATCATTTTGACTATCAGAATACTCTTTTTTTGCAATAACCCCTTCTGCGGTGAGCAGTAATGGTTGGCTGTCGTATTTCCAGTTTGCTTGGATAAATCGTGTTTTTTCTTTTGAATTAAGGGGTGTAAATTCCCCTATACTTCCCCCTACACTTATATTTGAAGGGAATTCATGTTCCAGTGATAACCCATAAAAATGGGTATTAGGGATATTGATATACTCTTCATCCATATCGTGGGTAGATTGTCCAAAAAGATGATATCGAGTTGAATCGCATTGAGGGATATAGCCATTAATATCAATACCGGTTAAAAATTTTGGGAATAAAAGCATACTGTAGAGAGGGTTAGAGGTAGTATCGCGTAAAACATTAATAGGTTCAAGATTCCAATATCCGATGGGGGTGATTTGTTTTCCAAAACGGATATTAAAGGCATCAGAGATCCATGCATCTCCATAAAGTCGTTCGATGTGAAATTTTTGGGTTCCACCATCGCTTCCATCGGTAAAGTTTTTTTGGTAAAAACCTACCGCTTCCAGCTCTCCCAAATACGAAAAACGTGAATTAATATCACCGTATGCCAAAACGGCTACATCATCAAAAGTTAATGTGTCTTTTTGCTCATTTGATTGGAACCCACTAGAGAAATATCCCCCTACTGTTAAGGTATCGTTTAGGGTGGCACCATGCCCTAATTCATAAGCGTATAATTGTGCAGAGATGGAAACGAGGATGAGGGTAGAAAGAAATTTTTTTAGATGCACTCGTAATCCTTATGATTTCAAATAAATTTATAATACCATAAAATAAAGTAAGAAATACTTTTTGTTAGTATCATTAATTATTGTATTCTTTGGCACGATGGGGCGAGAAGCTCAGGGCGGTATTCGAAGTGCATTGTATCGTAGTGATACCATCGACCTCCCCAGATAAAGCCGTGTTTTTCAAAAATTTGGACTATAGAGAGAGGCATGGTGTTTTTATAGCCAATGAGAGCCGTTTCAGAGGGGGCTTCGTCTTTCCAATATTGTGTCGTGTTGGGGGCTAAATCGATAGCAATACCATAACTGTGCATTGAGAGGCGGTCGGTGTCTTTGATGACGCGGTAGCAGTAAGTAGTTGCCCCCTCAGCCCAGATGCGATCTTTTTTAGGAAGACGCGCAATCTCTTGACCGATGGCGTAAAGGGCTTTATCCGCACCGGCTACTTTGGTCACGGGGAGGTTAATAGACCCCTTGAGTGTCGGCCATTTGATTTGGACAAGATTCTTCTCTATCGCTTTTTGATCCTTGCCATAGAGGGCTTGAAAAAAAGGCTGATAACGTAAACGCCCTGGATCGAAAAGATACGATGGCGGGGTATCGTGCCCACCTGCATCATAGTGTTGTTCGAGTTGGGTTGCGAGATCGGCATGGTTTATTTTTTCATCCCATGAGGATTTTGAATCATTTGTATGATACGGAAATTTTGTTCCATCTTTTAGAATCAGTGTGTTTTCATCAGCACTTTGGACAAGGTCGGGATACCCTTGTACGTAACATTGAGGATTAGCATAGATAAAACCACTAAGGATGGTGAGAGAGAGTAGTAGTTTGAACATCAATATCCTGCAAAAATAGGTGAAAAATTATAGCTTAGAATGGAGAAAAAAAAGTTTTTAAGATTCTATTTTCTTTTTAAGATGAGTAGCAGTATTATTAAAAGATCAAATAGGAGCTTATTTAATGTTTTTTCCTACACTTGGGCTGATTGCAACAACCAATGTTATAACGGTCGATATCCACCATACTATTCAAGATGCGCTCGATAAAATGCATCACCATAATCATCGTAGTGTTGTCGTTGTGAATAAAACGCTCCACTATATTATCACGACGAAAGATATTATCCGTCTCAAGCTAGAGGGGACCACTTTTTCAACCCCTCTTTCTCAAATTTCACTCCGTCCTCTCCCCATGGTTGATAAAGATAGCAATATTATCAGCGCTCTCAACCTTACCAATGAGATGGATGAACATATTTGTGTCTGTAACGTTGACGGTAGTCTCTATGGTTTGGTGACTAATAGCGATATTGTTGCCAGTGTTGACCCGCAGGTTATTTTAGATACTCTTCAAATTGCCACCATATTTGATAAAAAATACGGCTACAAAAGTTTTCCGCCGTACACTCCGATGATAGAGGTGCTGGAATATATGAAAGATTCTCTGAGTGATTGTGTCATCATTCAAGAGGGTTCTTTACCTCTGGGGATACTGACCTCCAAAGATATCCTCCGATTTATCGGTGATGAAAGTGCTATTAAATTGCCTATTTCTGATGTTATGTCTACACCGGTTGATACGTTGAGTGCAACGGCTTCTATCGGCGAAGGGCTAGAGTATCTTAAAAGCAGTCATTTTAAACGGATTGTCGTCACCGATGATGAGGGGAAGGTGATGGGGATTGTGACACAACAGGATCTTATCTCCCGTACGTATCTAAAATGGTCACAATTGATGCAAGATCATTTTAGACAGTTTGAAGAGATTACCCAAATTTTGCAACAAAAAAATCACCACTTGACACAGCTAGCGACCAAAGATTCTCTGACTCAAATTCATAACCGCCATATGTTTACGGAGCTTTTTGCCAAAGAACTTTCCATTCTCAAACGTCAATCGACAAAACTTTCGTTATTGATGATGGATTTGGATCATTTTAAGCGAGTGAATGATACTCACGGGCACAATATGGGTGATTTGGTTTTAAAACAGTTTTCAGAATTAGTAAGCTCATTAGTACGTGAATCCGATCTTTTTGCAAGATGGGGTGGAGAGGAATTCGTCCTTTTGCTGCGCAATAGCGGATGTGAAGAGGGATATAGTGTCGGAGAAAAGATCCGTTTATATCTTGAAGCGGAGAACTTTGATATGGTTGGGCAGATAACGTGCAGTATAGGGATAACCGAGGTGAATTCTGAAGATACGATTCAAAGTGCTATAGAGCGAGCCGATAACGCCCTTTATTCGGCAAAAGATGCGGGGCGTAACCGCACAATAGCGTGTGAGGTACATCAATGAAACAGGTTACATTGGAGACGATTTTATCGCATAAAGTCATTACCCTTAATTCGAGTGATACTATTGTCAAAGCTCTTGAATTAATGACAGATTATGCAATCAGTTCAGTAGTTATTACCGATGATGAAAAGCGTCCTATAGGTATTTTTACCGAACATGATGCACTAAAAGTAGTAGCAGAGGCAATCGAGACCTCTACCGAACTTGGCGAAGTGATGACACAAAATCCATTTTGTGTGGTTCTAACGATGCAGATGCATGATGCATACGCCCTGATGGAAGAGAAGCATTTTCGTCATCTTATCGTTGTCGATAAAGAGGGGTATTTTGCAGGTGTGATTACCGAGGGGGATTTTCTCCGTCATATCGGGTTGGAGCATCTGACCAAATTTAAAACAGTCGGTGAAGCGATGAGTGAATCACCGCTGATTGTAGAACTGCAAACGACCCTTGTTGAAGCGGCGGTTCTGATGAATGAGCGTAAGTGTGATTACGCAATCGTCCTTCGGGGCGTTAATCCTATAGGGGTGATTACGGAACGGGATATTGCCCATCGATGCGCTAAAGATAGTTGTGTTTCTGAAGAGCTGGTTGAAGATTTATTTCACAGTGATATTGTGATTGTAGAAAAAGAGATAGCACTGCATCATGCAGCATCAATGATGGAAGAGCATGGGGTTCATCAGCTGATAGTGGTTGATGCATTGGGGAGCCTTTCGGGTATTCTTACCCGTCATGATGTACTTCATGCAGTTCATGGGGCTTATTTCGAATATTTGATTCGGGTGATTGATGAAAAAAGTGCTGCTATTGCACGCATCAATGAACGAAAGCGCATATTAGGCAATGAAAAGAAAGAGATTGAGAAAAATGAGACAAAGCTTCGAAAGCTTTTTGAGGCACTCCCTGATAGTATTCTTTTGATTGATCGAGAAACGCTTCGGGCAGTAGAGTTTAATCAAGCGGCGCATGAACATTTGGGCTATACGGCAGAGGAATTTGGAGAGCTTTGTATTGATGACTATGAAAGTATTGAGTTGCCCGATGAGACACAACGACGGATAGACGTTATTATGCGCGAGGGTAAAGATCGTTTTGAAACCATCCATCGCGGGAAAGATGGTAGATTGTATAACGTCTGGGTAAACGTTGTTGCGGTTGAACTGGATAAACATCCTTATATGATAGCCGTATATCACGATATAACAGAGCGTAAGAAATACGAAGAACGTCTCGAAATACTGGCTAATTTTGATCCTCTCACCGGATTGGCGAATCGTGCCCGTTTGCTTTCGCATTTGCAAAACTCTATCAATCAGGCGAAACGGCATAAGAGCATCATTGCTTTGATGATGTTCGATTTGGATCGCTTTAAAGATATCAATGATAGCTACGGTCACAGCGCAGGGGATGAGGTGCTAAAATTAGTGGCAGAACGATTTGCCTCACGTTTGCGAGAAGGAGATTTAATCGCCCGTTTAGGGGGGGATGAATTTGCGATAGTGGTCGAAAATTTGGATCGTTTTGAGGATGCAGGTCGGTTGGCACAAGAGATGATTAGTGCGCTTGCGTTAGAGTATAAACTTTCAAGCGGTTCATCGGTTCATATCGGAGCGAGTGTAGGGATTGTTTTATTTCCTGAGCATGGGGGGGAATCCTCTGTACTGTTGCAACATGCAGATGCCGCTTTGTATAAAGCAAAAGATGAAGGGCGAGGTACCTATCGGTATTATACTGATGAGTTGACTGAATCGGCGCGTCGCCGAATAGAGTGCGAGATGCGATTGCGCAGAGCGGTGACGAATAACGAGTTTGAAGTTTATTATCAACCGCAAGTCCATATTTTAACCGGACATATCGTTGGTGCTGAAGCGCTTGTTCGGTGGAATGATCCAATAAGGGGAATAGTATCACCTGCGGAGTTTATCCCTATTGCAGAAGAGACGGGATTAATCGGAGAGATAGGCGAATGGGTGCTTAATGAGACGTGCCGTCAAGGGAAAATTTGGCTCGATCAGGGACATCGGCTTACGTTAGCGGTGAATCTCTCCGCCCATCAGGTTCGACATCAAAATATTATTGAGATGGTAGAATATGCCCTCAAACAATCAGGATATCCTGCTGATAGGCTTGAGCTGGAACTCACAGAGAGTGCTTTGATGCAGCACGAGGAAGAGACGGTCGCGATGTTACATAGTCTTAGAGCTCGGGGGATACGGCTTGCAATTGATGATTTTGGTACAGGGTATTCATCCCTCAGCTATCTTAAACGTTTTCCGATAGATGTGCTAAAAATCGATAAAAGTTTTGTCGATGATTTGCCGTTTGAGAAAGATGATATGGCGATAGTTACGGCAATCATTGCAATGGCTCAGGCGTTAGGATTTCAGGTTCTTGCTGAGGGGACTGAGCGGATTGAGCAGATTGAGTTTCTCAAAGAGAGAGGGTGTACGATGTATCAGGGGTACTTTAAAAGTGAGCCGGTTCCGGCAGCAGAGTTTGAAAAATTGTTATAAAGCTAATTTTATCAGGAAGGAATATGAATGAGAAAAAGCGTGTTGATGATGGTGGTGTGTAATTTTTTAGGATGGTCTGTTTTACACGCCGATGTTTCGGAAATGGTTTTGTATCCAAACTCTACTTTTTCATCGGCGGTTGCCCATTTTTATCACCAAGGGGATAAAGCTGAAAAATACGGATTTTTGTTTGATGAGAAATTTTCCCCGAAACAGATACTTTACGCCCAACCGGATAACTATATACTCGAAACACTTAAAGACAAAAAGGTCAAATTGAGTTTTGATAAGACCGATCGTTATTCGTACATGAAACAGATTAAAAAAGAGGATTTTATCGTTGAGAATAATGGACATAGTGTTAAATTACTGATGAGCGGAGGAGATTGCGCCGGAGAGTGTCTAACCGGACGCAATATTTTAACCGTAGTGATTCCTGATGGCTATAGTGTTATCGGGTACAAAGGGTTGGACAATAATCTTAAAGAGCTTACCAATAAAGAGTGGAAGATTACCGATAATACCTATACGTTATTTGCCCCGAAGGTCAAAGGGGCATGTATCTATCTTGAGCTGGCAAAAGGGTCTGCTCCCTCATCAAAAGCCAAAGAGTTAACCCCAAAATCTATAACTCCCTCTACGCTTGTCTACTCCAATTTAGAGCTTTTTGAGATAGGGGATATTAACGTGAGTATTCAGGGTAAGCAGTTGCTTAAAACGCTTGTATCTCGTGTCGGAAGCTCATCGAAATTGATGGTTACGATTTTACAAGACCATGTTCCCCCTAAACGGCTCGCCACACTCTATCCGAGTGCTGAGAAATTCTCCCAAGCACGTGCTGAAGTTATGGTTAAAGAGTTGAGCGCCTTAGGGTTGAGCAGTGAGCAGATTCACTGTGAAGTGGTGGATAAACCGAGCGAAAAAGCGAGAGTCGAAATCTCAATCACTCCCGTCCAATAATATCGAAGATATTGATTCCATCGGGGAGTTTCACTGCCCCCTCGCGGAAGTTTCGGGTATGGGCAATAAGGCGTTTAAAATGTTTGCGCAGATGGTACGCATCGGGGACATTTGGACGGAACCAATCCCCTTTGGCACTAAAGAGCCAATCAATCCCTGATTTAATCTCCAACAGCGAATACCCTCCACTCTCCGCGAGATACTGAATTTGGCGCGCCCAGCTCATCACATCAAACGGCTCTTCAAACTGGGGATCGATAGAGGCGAGACGGCGGATAAAATATTGTGCCATCTCAAATTGTTCCGGTGAGGGTTTATTCTCATCGGATGATTGGAGCAATGCGGGAGCTTTGGAGGAGATTTCACGACGAATCCACCGCTCAAACTCTGCCGCCCAGTCAAACGATCGGCGGTTTTGGCTCCGTTGATAGAGATTAAAATCCTCAAACAAATCTCGTCGTAACCCCTCGCGATCACACACTTCGAGAGCATAGGCGTGCAAATCTTCAAATGCCTCATTGGAGAGGTTGAGATAGTAGTTACTATCGGTGTACTCTGAGGGAGCTAGTGAGGTCGATATCGGAGTATTAGGCTGAATCGGCATGAGGGTATAGGTAATCATCACCCCGTTAGCTGTTTTTTCACGGACGATTTTAAGGAGTTGTTTGGCAACGAGTCCATCGAGTGCTTCGACCACTTCACGGCTACTGTGTCGGAGCTGTTCGGCTAAAAAAGAGGCCATAAGCGGTTTGGGTTTATCTCCCCACACCATTGTGTGTCGGATAATAAGAGGGAGTAATGCCCGCTCCAATAGGCTCAAATCTTCGCGGTCGATGAGGGAAATCGGTATGGTAATCATCTGTTTTTGAGCACTTTTTTGGTCGTATTGGAGATGGTGGGCTGAGTGGAGAGGCGTTGACGCTCGATGAGTGCTTTGAGATACTCTTGGGCACAACGCAGTTCAAAAAGACCGCGATCATTCGAAACATAATCGTAAATCCACCGTTTGGTGAGGATTCGAACCACATCGATATCGAGAGAATCGAGTAACGCTTCGGTGGAATCTGCTTGTTTAATCGAGGTAAAGCGGATATTTTCAAAACGCTCTAACGCACTATGCTCGCTGTTTTTCTCTTCACTGACATGACGTCTGAGGTCGTACATCAGTTGGTAGAGTTTTTGAGAGCGTTCGTGTGCTTGGTGCTCAAGTGGGGAGCGTTGCTCTTCAAACATCTCTTGAGCGATAAGGGATATTTTTTCGATTCCTGTTTTAAACGCCAAATCGCGTGTGGAGAGACGACGCAAAAATTCGCTATAACGGGCAATCGGAATGGGGCGGATAAGCTCATCGATGTGGGAGCGTAAAAATACGTCCTCATCGATTTTAAAATAGTTCATCAGCGAGGTGACAAACTGGGAACGTATCTGATCATCGGTCGGTGTGTAGTGTTGCATAGTATAAGTATAGCATTTCATACTATAAGGGGAGGATAAAAGAGTATCAAGAACAATTTTAAATAATTATCAAGCTATAAGTGTTATCATGACATGACCAATATATAACTAAATTATGACCATGATGTGACTTTTAATTTCCACTAACATCAGTAGTTGATGGAGTAAAGAGTTGAAATGGTCGTTTTCGATAGTCTCTCTATAACAGTGATTTTAGGTGTAAATGGGGAATGTATGGAAAGTTTAGAATGCTCTTGTTATGAAACCATCGTTAATGCTACCTCTGATTTGTTTGCTATTACCGATGGAAAACGGATTATTGATCCTAATCAGAAAATGATAGAACTCTGCAATGCTCTTAAAGTAGATATTTTTAGCCCCTCATTTTTTCTCTCAAATCTTTTTGAACCGATAGAGATGGCCGGATATATTTTTGAAGGGCACGATAATCTTCCTTGGTATGAGACGGTTTTAAAAGGGGAGAAAAGTATCTATTATGTCGGGATAAAGAAAGAGGGGAAAATTACCACTTTTAGTATAGCACTGCATCCGATAAGCGATCATCCGGATAGTTATATCCTGAATATGAGCGATAAATCAGAGATAATGGAGTGTAAAGCGGCATTAGAAAACGGTATGATAAAAAATGCCAAAAATCGGGAAAAAACACAACACCTTTTACGCCAATACGATAAAGCAATGGATGCAGCGACGTTAGTGTTTAAATGCGATATGGAGGGGATTATTACTTTCGCTAACAGAGCATTATGTGAAGCACTTTTGTATGGAAACGGCGAACTTGAAGGGAAACATTTTTCGATATTTCGCGGGGCAAGTACGACTGATAAAGTATGCGAAGAGTTGTGGAAACAGATTCAAAAAGGGAAAATTTACCGAAGTACGCTGGAGATCACCGATAAATTTGAGGGGCATCACTATTTTGATATCTCGTTTGTCCCTATTCACGACGAAGAGGATCATATTGTTGAGTTTTTTTCCCTTTCTCATGAGATTACCGATGTTTTTGAGGCAAAAGAGACAGCTGTCAAAATGCTTGAATCTAAAAATAAATTTTTCAATCAAGTGTCGCATGAATTACGTACCCCTTTGAATGCTATTATTAACTTTACCGATAGTGCGTTGGAGAGTTTCGATGAGATAGCGTTGGATGAAGAGAGTAGAGATCTGGTGCAAATGTACATAGAGAGGGCACACAATAACTCGCAGCACCTTTTAAAACTGATTAATTCACTGCTCGATATGGCAAAACTACGTGCCGGAAAAGAGAGCTACGATATGGAAGAGTGCAATATCACAAGATTGGTGGAAGATATTTATGCTTTGACCGAAACGCTCAATACAAAGCCGACCGTTGCGTACAATCTTGAAAGTAGTAATGAACCTATAATAGTCTATTGTGATTTTTTAAAAACACGCCAAATATTAATCAATCTCATCTCGAATGCACTGAAATTTACCTATCACGGCAATGTAACCCTCCATCTTGAATCGGATCAGAATCAATGCCGTATTTCAATCATAGACACTGGAGTAGGGATTCACGCCTCAAAGATAGAGAAAATATTTGAACCGTTTGAGCAAGTAGGATTTCATGATCAGGGGACAGGGCTTGGGCTCGGTATAGTGAATGAATATGCAAAAAGGATGAATATGCACTTAGAGGTACACTCGGTGTTGGGCGAGGGGAGTCGTTTCGTGTTAAATATACCACTGGTAGGGGAGGTCTAAGATGGAAGAGATACGTTTGTTAATCGTCGATGATGTGGAAGATAATCGGTTGGTCTTAAAAGCCATTTGCCGTCGCCTTAAAGGGTTTAAGATATATGAGGCAGTTGATGGTCTCGATGCGGTTGATTTGTGTGACAAGATACAACCGCATATAATTTTAATGGATATTATGATGCCTCGCTTGGATGGATTTCAAGCCTCAAAATTGATAAAAGAGCGTTATCCGGAGACGGTTATAATGGCCGTTACGGCTGTTATTGATCCAAAGATGGAAGAAAAGATGGCTTCCATCGGAGTAGCAGCGTATATCCGAAAACCGATTGATAAAGAGTTGTTTCGTCTCAAACTTCAAAGTTATGCCGGTGCGCTAACCCGTTCGGGGATAGAGCAAGTTATCACGGTTCATCCCCAAACGCTCAACCCTTTTAGTGATGAACTCCGTAATTTTAAAATACTTTTTACGATTTATAACGTTGATGCGATTATGGATTTCGGGATGTGGTTACTGGTGCGATTTGAGTGTGCCCATGCGATAGCATGCAGTAATATCGATATGATTATTGAATTGCTTTATGGGTTACTTAATCAAGAGATTAGAAATGGAGTAATACTCGATATTACGATTGAAGAGAGTTTTGATGAACTCTTTATCTATGCACCGCTTCCCAAACAGATTCCGCTGGATGCAATAAGTGAACACTTAATCCTCGTTTTGGGAGATAAATGTATCATTAATGATAAGATGGTTGCTTTTCGAATCTCACTAAATGGTGTAGAAACGGAGCAAAAAAAGTGCACGTTGCCTGAGGAAAGTGGGGCATCACGAACATTGGAGATGATGGAACAGCAGGTTTTGCGCGATAGCCTTGTGAATAAAATAACTGCACGAGAGTATATTGATAGTATTGATAATGATGATTTATTGGAAATTCATGATTTGAAAATGGCGGAAGTGCAATGGAGTTCGTGCATGATGTTGTTAGAATCTGATGGTAAAGAAGAAGATTTTATCCGTTTTGCTGATGTGATATTGGGAGTGTATGTGAGTGTAATCAGTAGCCTTTATGAATTTTCAGGCTTATCGTACGCGATAGTTTCGTTAGCGAATTTGATTAAAACAAATGCGACGTTATTGACAACGGACAGTGAAAAAAGGGGAAAAGTAGTATCGCTTTTAGATGGATTTAAAAATGATATTACATCATGGATTGAACATGTATTTGAACATCAAGATGCGCAAGATATCCATTATTTAGATGCTTCATTTTTTAGTTCGTGCATGTTAATTGAATCAATCATTACGGAAAAAGAGGTAGATTTAGGTTCTGATGGAGAAATAGAGTTTTTTTGACACAATTTCGCTAAAATACAGTGGGCATATACTATGTGCCTAGATAGCGATAAAAAGGCTCTATGTGTTAACTATAAATTCTACTGTAATTCCTCACGGAGACGAAGATCTCGGGGATAATCTCCTCTACTACGATTACAATGTCAATCATCTCCTCTCACTCCAAGCCAAAGGGATGACTATGGAAGATGAGGGGTATATTAGTGCTTTTCGCTCGTTTGAGGGGGAGGTGTATGAAAACTACATTTATGAAAAACTGCTCCGTTATGCGACAAATGAGCCAGAAATCAAAAGTTTTATTATTAAAGGCCCCCATAAAAGCCGTACCCATGCTCAAAGCGATGCGTTATCGGTGAGTTGGAAAGGGCAAATTATTTACCGTGCAAGGCACAAAGAGATCGGGGAGTTTGACGGATTGCTCTTTACCGACAAAGAGCTCTATTTTATCGAAATGACGTTGGTAAAATCGGCGAGCAATCTGAAAAAACGGTTACGAAAAAAGAAAGCATTGTTGGAAGTGTTATTTCCCCGTTATACGGTGAAGGCTGTTTTGGTGCTCAATGAGGGGGCGACGGGAACCTCTGATCTGCCACCGTATGCATCGGTTTGGTTTACAAAACCTTATAGTGCACAGCATCTGCTCGATAAAATTAGCGCCAAAGCTCCAAAAGCCCCTATGATTGCGGTTGAGAGCGATAAAATAGCACATGCCGAAGAGATCAAAACTGCATCATTTAAATACTATGCAACCCTCTCATGGATGACGCGTTCACTTCGTGCTAAAAATCCAATGGATTGGGAGTTTTTCTCACGCCCAGCAACCCAACGTTATCATGACATCTATACCAAAATTTATATCGGGTATTTGAATGTAGCAGATTTCCTCTCCTTGGCACCCGATTTGGTGTTTGAAAACTCATCAGCGAAGCGTGTTATCGTCGGAATCGAAAAAGATCATACGGGAGGGTATTTCCTCACCTATTTTATTCGGCATAGCGGTAAAAAGCTTGATAATGTGACCCTTGTTAACGGTGTCTCTAAAGTGGTCAAAAAAGATCCATTGGGGATCACCCTCACAGAGATGAACCATTTGGACAAAATGATGGATGAGAGTTTTGTGCTCACTCTCGAACAACATCGTGAGATTGAAAAAAAATTAGCGACAATAACACATAAGTAAAGTACGTCCGTTCACCATGAAGGGTGCGACAAGCTCCCTTTTCACTGAAAATTCATAAATTGGCTCTATAGTTCCGAAAAAATTCCCCTATTTACCCTTGATAGGTTACACTTTGAAAGAATTAAATCAAGGATTAATATGAAAAAAGTTGTTTTATTTGCCTTAGTGGCGATAAGCTTAATGGCCGCACCCTATAAAATCGGGCAATCAGTCATGCCGTTGGATTTGGAAGATCAATTTGGAAAACGCAGTACCCTCAAATTGATGCCTAAAACACTCATTATGGCATTTGAAAAAGGGACGGGAGCGACAGTTAATGAATATCTTGCGCTTCAAGGTAAAGAATATCTCAAAAAGAATAATGCCGTTTTTGTTGCCGATATCTCACAAATGCCTAACTTTATTACCCAAGCGTTTGCCTTGCCTAAAATGCGAAAATACCCCCATACGGTATTGTTAATTCGTGATGAAGAGCAGGGGTTGAATTTTCCGCTTCAGGAGGAAAAAATCACTGTGATGAAATTTCGGGGCAATTTTTTAACCAAAATCGATTTCATTTCAACTGCCGATGAACTCAAAAAAGCGATTGAGCAGTGATTACACCCCTCAAAGCACTTCGGAAGAATCGGTTTAAGACTGCCCTCATCTTTATCAGTATGAGCGTCTCCATTGCCGCTATATTTCTGATCAGCGCCATTTCGGGGGGTGTTGTGAGTATGTACAGTTCGATGCTTAAAACTGATGGAGATATTATCGTCACTCAAAAAGGGATTGCCGATACTTTTTTTAGTGATATTAACCGCTCCGTCGCCAATGAGATTGCGACGATGGAGGGGGTCAAAGAGGTGAGTGCTCTGATCTTGGGTGCGGCACCGGTCGAGCCTCTCCCTATTGTCGGAATTTATGGTGCGAGTGAAAACCGTTTTAAAAGCTATACCCTCAAAAAAGGCTCTTATCCTAAAGAGGGTGAAGTGATGTTGGGATCAAAAATCTATGAAACGCTCAAGCACCCCAAAACGATCTCTCTCTCTAAAAAAGAGTTTCATGTGAGCGGGGTATTTAAAAGCCGTATCGGGTTTGAAGATGGTGGTGTTGTTATGCCTTTGCGTGATGCGGGAGAGGTCTTTCATAAAAGTGCCTCTATCTTTTTATTGGCATTGAATGATTTGGGCAAAAGCGATTCCCTTATTGCACACATTAACAAAACACACCCCGAAATGGAGGCGAAAACAACCGATGGTTTTATCGACTCGTATAACCAGTTCAAAATCATCAAAACCAGTTCCGACGTAATCGGAGCGATGGCATTTTTGATGGGAATTTTGGGGATTGTGAGCATGATGAGTATGGTGGTGAATGACCGCAAAGCCGAATTTGGGATTATGCGCTCTATAGGTCTCTCCTCAACCACCATTATTTTTAAACTCCTCAGTGAGACGCTGATTATCGCTGTGTTGGCGTTTGCGGTGGCGTATGGTGTCTCAGAAGCGGTATTGGAGATGATTAAACATGCCGATAAGTTTCAAGGCTATATTAACGGAGAGATCACCTTTGCCTTAGCCCTCAAGGTTTTTGTTGTTTCGGTGAGTATGGCCCTTTTTGGGACATTGCTCCCCGCGATCTATGCCGCCCGAATTGACCCTATGAGCTTGATACAACGAGGTGGTGCATGACAATCGAAGCACTAGGGCTAGAGCACTTCTACGGACATGAAAAAGTGCTAAACGGTGTCGATATTACGATCCCCTCGGGAAGTTTTACCGCTATTATCGGGGAGAGCGGGAGTGGCAAAACGACACTCCTCTCGATCCTTTCGACACTGTTGCAACCTTCAAGCGGAAGTGTCCGATACGATGGAAAAACGTTGAATGAATTGGGAAATATCGACCGTTTTCGTCGTCACAATATCGGGTTTGTGTTTCAGTTTCATTATCTGATTTCCTATTTGACCTTGCGTGAAAATATTGCTCTTGGGGCGATGGAGGAGAGTCGAATCGAATCATTATTGCAATCACTGGGAATTGCCAAACTCTCCAGCCGTTACAGTGATGAGGTATCCGGCGGAGAGCGTCAGCGCGCCGCTATCGCTCGTGCACTGGTAAATGCCCCTTCGGTCGTGTTTGCTGATGAACCGACAGGGAATCTTGATAGCAAAAATGCCCTTGGGGTGTATGAGTTGTTTCGAGAGTTTTCACATCAGGGGACGGGTTTCGTGGTCGCGTCACATGATAAAAAAATAGCCGATTATGCGGACATAATTATAGAGATGGAGGATGGACTTGTTAAAAAAGTTTTTAAATGATGAACTTCCTTTAGCGTTTGTTTGGTTGATTCTGGGATTATTTGCGGGGCTTGTGTATGCGATAGAGATGTTGGGATTGGATGGCTCTATGACGCTTCTATCACCTGAGCGTGCACGGTCACTCCATATTTCACAGATGCTGTACGGATTTTTCCCGCTGATGCTCTCATTGCTCCCTTTTGCCCTTTTCGAAAAAGAGGGGATTCTATCCGAAACCGCGATAGGGCATTTACGCCGTTATTTCGTCGTTTGGAACCTCTTTTTGCTTTTTATGAGCATGGCATTGTTGTTTGGAAATATTCGGGGGTTGCCGTTTTACGATTTCCCCTATCAACTGAACTTTCTCCTTGCATTTAGCGGTCTGTTTTATCTCCTTGCTCTGCTCGATGCGCTTCGCCGCTACGAGAAACGACCGTTGTGGGTGAATGTCTCGCTCGTCGCCGTCATCGCCGCTCCGATTGCGTTAGTGATTTTAATGAATCCCCAATACGGTCAGGTGGAGAAAACCCTTATCGGACCGCATGGGGATAATACGTTGGGGATGAGTTTTACCCTGATACCAATCTATTATCTCCTTATTAAACTGGTAACCACACAGGAGTTTAAACCGCGCTGGCATTGGTTGTGGATTATCCCTCTTGTCGGTTACGTCATCTCTTTGGTTATCCGTAATTTTTTGCATAATCTAAGCTACAACGAAGAGTGGTTTTTCCAATATCTCACCCTCTTGTATCTGCCGCTATTGTGGGTGTGGCTTCGTGATGCAGGGGTAAGTTTTAACACCAACCCTTATTTGATTCTCTCGATTTGGGCATTTGTGTTTGTCGATGTGGAGGGAAACTTTCTCTTTATCCCTGAAATTCGTGCATTGATTCACCGTAATGATTTGGTGGTGGGACATGCCCATATCGCAATGGGACTGGGGGTCGCATTTATGGCACTTGCCATCTTGCACCATCTTTTACCCGCCCTTTTTCGTCGAGTTTATGCTATTGCTTGGACGGTGTTAATGGCATTGATGGCACTTGCCCTCACCATAGCGGGGGTACTCGAAGCAAGGGGTGAGGGTGGTGCAATAGAGCCATTTTTAGAAATTCGTGCGTTGATTGGTGCGTTGCTTGTGGGGATAATCGTATGGATTACCGTTGAGAGGCTTAAATTCAAACTTGATTCACCGTTAAAGCTCTATCATGTGAGTGGATTTTTGAGCGATGCAGGGGGTGGGGTGATTCTTATCCTCGCAGGTGCGGCATTGTTTCCACTGCTGGGATTTCATTTTAGCGGAACGTATGAGTACATCGTTTTTGCCTTTATGATCGGGACGGGGTTAGCACACTGGTATGGGATACATCATGATTCGCACCGATTCGCTGAGTTTACTGCATCGGTACGTGCCGTGTGCACTTCGGTATTCGTAGCGTTATACTTAGCAGGAACACTCGATGGAATTGCCCTTTTGGTAGCGTTATACGATGCTGGCTTTGCACTGGTGTACTGGTTGTTTTTACGGGGTAAACATTGAATCTTCTCGTTTTGGTTCTCAGCTCACAGCTGCTCTATTATCTCCTTATCGCACAGACGGGGGTAGTTGGGGTATTTGATTCTCACATTCACGACCTTTACACTCTTCCCATAGGGGGGATAATCGGGAGTTTACTGAGTGCTTATCGGAGACACACTGCTCTAAAGCGAGAGCTTTATCTTATGTTTGGCGCACAAATTGCGATTTCATGGTTTTATCCAGACTATTCGCTTGGGATGTTAATGGCATTAGGGTTTCTTGTTGGATATACAACCCCTTTGCTTCTGTATAGTTTTACCTCCCAAAGCAAAGCTCACATTGCAATAGGATTAGCAATCTCCTATGCGGTGGGCACCGCTTTGTACACCTATCCATTTGAGGCTCGCGGAGGTATTGCACTACTTCTTCCCCTTGTTTCGATGAGTGCTTTGTATTTTACGAAGCTTGAAGAGACCCTTTACGAAGAAAAAAAACCGTTTCATGGGTGGTTGCTTGCGGTGATGATGGTGTGGATTTTTGCCGATTCAGCACTTTTTGAGACGCTGAGTCGATCGGGAGATATGGATATTTGGAGTGACTATACCTATTTGATTATTGCATCGCATTTGATAGGGGTATTTTTAGCATACCGTTATGGCAAAGAGTTGATGAACCAAACACCGATAATTTTGGGTCTATTTCTTCTTAGTTACACATTGTATTGGGTAAAAGAGCCAATTGCCCTTGCCATTATCTATCCGATTGCCATTTCGTATTATAATGTGCTGTTATTTAAAGCACTGATCCGTTTAGCGGATATTCGCCTTATCGGGTTATCGATGATAGGGGTTGGTTGGATTGCGACATCCATTGCCAATGCGATCGCATTAGAGCATCAGCTTTGGATTGCAGCAGTAGTTTTAGGGGTATTTACCCTTATAGTTCCATTTTATTTTAGGAGGATTTCATGATTAAATTAAGTATAACGGCACTGTTGTTAGCATCATCGCTTACCGCAGGAAATTTGAGTTTTGACTCAGGAATGATTAAAGCGCATACTGAAGTTTTTGGGGATAACACAATTGATCCAATGGTTAAAAAAGCTCAATCTCGTTTGAGTATGGATGATAAAGCAGATTCATTACATGGCGTCATTGAGGTGAATGCGGCTGAACTTTTTAGTGATAATGCAAAACGTGATGAACATATGCACGAGGTTCTTGAATCAGGTGCTATTCCTAAAATCTCATTTGATATTAAAGAGATGGTGGCAAAAGGGGGTGATAAATATACCCTTAAAGGTGCTTTGAGCTTACATGGTGTTACTAAGCCGATTAGCTTTGAAGGGAGTGTCAGTGAAGCAGGTGGCAAAGTCCATATCGTCGCAAAAAGCTCTCTCAAAATGACTGATTTCGGAATCAAACCAATCAAAATGATGTTTTTGACGGTTCGCGATCAAGTCGATTTGAATGTTGATATCTCGTTGAAACGATAAATATAATTATTCAAGAGCATCAGGTCTTCCTGTGTAGTATCCTTGAGAATAGTCGATTCCATACCTTTTAATGGTTTGGAATATTTTCTCATCACTGACAAATTCCGCAATGGTTTTCGCTCCCATTTTTTGTGCAAAATCGATGATTGTCTCGACGATAATTTGATGACGCGGGTTGTCGGCAATTTCTCGTATTAGCGAACCGTCAATTTTTATATAATCGACATTTAGTTTAAGAATATGCTCAAAATTGGAATACCCCGTTCCGAAATCATCGATTGCAATTTTTCCCCCAAGCTTTTTGACCTGATCAATAAATCGGGCGACTTCACCGTAATTTTCGATCCCGTCAGATTCTAAAATTTCAAATACGATTCGTGAAGCGGTACCGGTTTGTGTCATCGTTGAAAGAATATCCTGTACGGTAGAGGGATCATGTATATCGTCGATCGATAGATTGATGGAGAACTCTTCACAGCGGGAACTAAAAAGATGACAAGCTTGATGGAGAACTTCTTTAGTGATGCGGGGGTAAAGTTTTGTTTTTTTGGCAATCGGCAAAAATTGCATGGGCATAATAATATTTTCATCATCATCGATCATTCGAACCAAGGTTTCATATTTATCGACTTTTCCGGTTATGACATTGACGATAGGTTGATAATGGCAAAAAATACGTCCGTTTGCCAACGCTTTGCGTATGGTAGTCGCCATGGCAATGTTGATGTGGTATTGTTTCTCGACATTTTCCGACTCTTCATAAAAAGCGATCGGGATTTTGCGCTCTTTCGCCGTATGCAATGCGATATCGGCACGTGTTAGCAGTTTATGAGCTCCTAATGCGATTCCGGCACTCATACGGACATCGAGGGTTTCATTTTCAACAATAAAGCGCTCTTCATCCAATGCTGATATAAGTGCTGACATACGAATGTGTAATTTCTCAGGAGTTAGATTGTCATAAAATAACAGAGCAAATTCATCTCCTCCGATTCGGTAAGGTGAAAATCCCATTTCTCTAAACCATTCGCCAACCGCTCGCAGTAGAATATCCCCTGAACTGATACCGAAAAAATCATTCAGCTCTTTGAAATTATCGATGTTGAATATAACACATCCACTAGGCTGAGACTGTTCCATATCTAACAAGAGCTTTTGCCGGTTTGGTAATCCTGTCAGTGTATCAAAATTACTAAGATGATAGATATGATCTTCTGCTAGCTTGCGCTCAGTAATCTCTTGAGCGAAAACGACAATTGAGGTGACGTTTTTGTTTTCATCAAAGACAGGATAATAATTAAGAGCGAAGATTTTCTCTTCACGGCAATCTTCGGTGCTTAAGGCTTCTCCGGTAGAAACAATTTTTTCCACATTACTGCGTCGTCGATTGGCAACATCCAGAGGAAAAAAATCATAAACACAGTGTCCGATTATGTCGGACGATTTACGGTTTAATCTTTCTGCAGCAGTGGAATTCATAGTTAAAACTATGCCGCTTTTATCAAGTAAAAAAATACTTTCTTGTGTAGCATCGAGGATAGCTTGCAGTTCAATATCATTTTGTTTGAGATTTTTTTCTCGTATTTCTACCTTTTTACCCAAAACGTCATTTTCTTCTTGCAAATTGCTATTGATCCGTCGTAAACGCCAGGTAAAAAATGGGAGGCTGAGAAGGGTAACTATCGATAGATTTAGTAAGCGATTTAGAGTTCTTTCATTTAGAATGTGGTTGATAGTATCGATTCGGACATCTGCACCGATAACGTATGTTTCCCCTTTTTGATTTTTCATAGGGATGAAGATGCTTCGAAATGTCCCCCATTTGTCAGTATATTCGGCAAATTGTTTTGTATGCATTCGGAAAACATTTTTAAGCGTATCACTAGCATCGTTATAATTGTCAAAATATCGGGTAAGATTAATCCCACTTTTGCGTTCTTCATCGGTGGCACTGGATGCGGTAAAATAAATTTTGTCGCTTTTTTGGATCATGGTGTAGACATAAACGACTTGCATCGCTTTGGCAAAGTGGCTTAACCGATCTATATTGTGTTCATCTTCGTTTGTGGAAATAGAGGATGCATCAATCGCACGCGCATAAAAATCGGTCGATAAAACCAAAGATGCCCCTTCCGCTGAAGCGAGAAGCTTTTCGTCAATTTGCCGGTACAGTTCGATTTTATTTTGTTGGTATTCATAGTAATTAAAAGCTACTACTGCAAGTGCAAAAAGGATAAAAGTTCCAATAAGAAAAAGGGTGTTTGAGCGCAATTTCATCTAAACCTCACAAAAATATCTAAAACATAAATTATAAATTATTTGAATAATAGAATTTTACCCTATTTTGGCGTATTAAGCCCTATATAAAGGGTTTACTGTACTTTGCTATTAAAATGATAAGTCTCCCCTATACGAAGTGTCCTCGGTTGAAAAGTAAACATATTTGTGTCGGTCAATTCTTCAAACCACTCTATTGGCTCATCCACCGATTCATCGGAGAGTTTAAATGTTCCGTAGTGGATAGGGATGAGTGTTTTTGCCCCTAAATCATGTGCCGCTTGAAGTGCTTCGGGCGGGCTGGTATGAACCAGCTTCATGATTACTTCGGGACGATAGGCACCGATGGGTAAAAATGCCTCATCGATGGCAAACTTCTCCCCTATCTCTTTGAAATGTTCCCCATAAGCGGTATCTCCTGAGTGATAGAGGGTGTGGTCATTGTTTTGGATGACGTACCCTCCCCACAGTGTTTTATTCCTATCCAAATAGATCCGATTGCTCCAATGCAGACTGGGGACAAAGGTGATAAACAACCCCCCAATCATCACCGATTCCCACCACTCCATCTCAAAACACCTCTCACGATTAATCGTCCCTTTTAGATAACGCCAAAATCCGGCAGGGGCGACGATAATCGTTTGGGGATTTTGTTGGAGGAGATAGCGTATAGAGGGGTGGTCATAGTGATCGTAGTGAGAATGGGTGATGAGAATCACATCGGCAAAAAGTTTCTCTTTTGAGATGGGGAGGGGGGAATATCGACGATAGAGGGGTAATTTGCCAAGTACTGGATCGATAGCGACAGTCGTTTCTCCAAGTTTTAACCAAAGAGTCGCATGCCCTAGCCACAGGGCGTATTCACCGCTAGGGAGATTTTCTTGGGAGATAAATGGGAGTTTGGAAGGGAGTAATTTTTGTGCATGGGGAAATTTCGACCATTGCCATTTGAGGATAGTGAGGAGTGATATTTTCGGGGAGGTATAACGGTTACTCATCCAGCTCTCAATTTTTTAGGTTATTGTACCTTTTAGAGGTTTAAAAGGGGGATGTGATTACCATGTGAAAACTATTTTACAGAGGGTTTTTTGGAACAGTTTATTTTTATCATCGCATTATTGGCTATCGGTGTTCTTCTCCAAAAAACTCCCGCACCGGCTGATTTTTCCAAAAGTCTCAACTTTTTTATCATCTATATCTCTCTCCCCGCGACGATATTGATTCAAATACCGAAAGTCCATTTTGACAGTTCCGCTATGTCACTGATTTTGATTCCGTGGCTTTTGTTACCGATGGTGGTAGGAATTGTACTGTGGATGACCAAGCATCAGCCTACCCATGTTCGTGCCGCCTTATTGCTCGTTCTTCCACTAGGAAACACCTCATTTGTGGGAATCCCTATCATCCATACGTTGTTGGGGGAAGAGGCGATTCCGTACGTTTTGATGTACGATCAGTTCGGGACATTTTTGATGTTATCCCTCTATGGGACGGCGGTAGTGGCACGCTATGAGAGTGGATTTTTTAATGTGCGTGAGATTGTCCAAAAATTGGTGCTGTTTCCCCCGTTTGGGTTTTTGGTGTTTGGTCTTATTTTTGGAGCAATGCCTGAAAAAAGTATCCCCTATATTACTCTCCTCTCTTCGACACTTGTACCGCTTGCACTCGTTTCAGTCGGCTATTCGCTCCGATTAGGGGGAGAATTGGATTATGGGATTTTTTCAAAAGCGTTGATCATCAAACTCATCATCATGCCCCTCATCGCCTTTGGAGGGCTATTGGCTATGGGAACTGACCCTTTGGCATTAAAAACGGGTGTATTAGAATCGGGGATGCCCTCGATGATTACAGCAGGAGCACTTGCGATTGCATCGGGATTTGCTCCGGCACTTAGCGCGGCATTGGTGGGGTATGGAATCATTATTTCATTAGTGACATTGCCGATAATAGTGTATGTGATGGAGAGGGTATTTTAGCCCCCTTGCTGATGCGATCCATCACAATAGGGTTTACGGTTTGAGCGTCCGCAGCGACATAGCCATTTGTCTGTCTCGATTTCGACACTAAACTTGAGGGGTCGTTTATCACTTCCTTCATGACTCCCATCACAAAATGGAAAGGTTTTTGATTGCCCGCACGTGCAGTACCAATACTCTTTATTCGCTTCAAGAGATGCTTTAAACGGTGAATTTTGAAAATGCGTTTCCATAAATGACTCCTTAGGATGTAGTTCGACTTGAGAGCTTATTGTATATACCTGTTCCGATAATGAGGAGGGTTACACCGATGATAAGATAAAAAGCATTGATTAGCTTACTGTAATCATCGAGGACTATTTTAAAGACAGCCATTAGAGACTCTATAGAGAGGGCAATAATGATGGAGGTTAAGAACTTACTGAGGATTCTGCTCTGCAAATCATTACCGTAATTAAATGTTTTAAACAGAACTTCATTCTCAATAAGGGTTTTAGCCAAATCGTAGATTGCAAGTCCGATGGTGATAGAAATGATAGAGGTAAATATCTCATGCATAATGAGCTCTTTTGAGGTGGGAAAGATGAGCATAGAAAGAAAGATAAACGCACCGTAGAGAATCAAAAAAATAGCAACACATCCTAATAATACACCGCCACTTCCCATGATTAAACGGTTTACTTTCTCAAAGGCACTATTGTGCTCGATTAATCGGAGCTCTTCGAGGAGTTTTAACATATCAAAATCAACAATAATATACCCATCGTGAGCTTCTTTGACAGCAGTGAGTGTCGGTAGTCCTGTTAGATGATGGAGATATGGGTTGCTGATATGGATGGGTTCTTCGCTAAAGCTGACCCATTTAAAATAAAAGGACTTGTCTGTTCCATTACGATGTTCTTCGATATAGTCTCTACCAAAACTTGGAGAAGATTGAAAAAAGTTACTATTGACCGTATAAATAACTTCGCTTGCGACCTCTGTTTCAAAAAATCGGCGTAAATCATTTGAACTGTTTGTTGGAGGATGAAAATCTTTCATCGTCGTACGGAGGTAGTGTTGAACACTGTTTTTGTGTTTGGTGTAGATTGTAATAATCCGTTTCATGAAAACTCTCCTAATAGGAATTTTCAGTTTACGTTGTAACACTCAATGGATTAAAAATGGATAGAAATAGAAAAGTAAGGGGGAAGTTTAAGAAAATTGTGATGGCGGGCCACTAAGGATTTGAACCTTAGGAGGTATAACCCTCGCCGGTTTTCAAGACCGGTGCAATCGACCACTCTGCCAGTGACCCGTGAGAAAAGTGAATATTTTTTTACATTGGTGGAGGTGGCACCCGGATTCGAACCGGGGGTCAAGGTTTTGCAAACCAGCGCCTTACCACTTGGCCATGCCACCACCTATGTAATGTTGGTGCCCGGAGCCGGACTTGAACCGGCACAGTGTTACCACCGAGGGATTTTAAGTCCCTTGCGTCTACCGATTTCGCCATCCGGGCAACGATAACAAAAAAATATCCCAGCTCAAACATCCAAAAAAGAGTGTTTCAACTGGGATATTATGGAGCGGGAAACGAGGTTCGAACTCGCGACCCCAACCTTGGCAAGGTTGTGCTCTACCACTGAGCTATTCCCGCATTGTTTTTGTGGACTGGAAGTATAGCAAAAAAAATAGGCGGTGTAAAGAGTTTTTAGAGAAAATTTCCGTATAATCACGGTAACATAATAATATGAGCTAGATTCTCACCTTCGTGGGAATGACAAAATATATAAGGATACTTCATGCGCAGTGATACCATCAAACGGGGATTTGATAAAACCCCTCACCGAAGTTTGCTCCGTGCAACGGGTCTCAAAGACGAAGATTTCAACAAACCGTTTATCGGAGTAGCGAACTCCCACATCGACATCATCCCGGGGCACTTTTTCCTCCAAGAATACGGTCGTATTGTCAAAGAGGCGATCCGTGAAGCGGGAGGCGTTCCGTTTGAGTTTAATACCATCGGTGTGGATGATGGTATCGCGATGGGGCATGATGGGATGCTCTATTCCCTCCCTAGTCGTGAGTTGATTGCGGACAGTATCGAGACGGTGATGAATGCCCATAAGCTCGATGGGCTTATCTGTATCCCTAACTGTGATAAGATCGTTCCGGGGATGCTCATGGGTGCACTCCGCGTTAATGTTCCGACGATTTTTGTCTCAGGCGGTCCAATGAAGGCTGGGCATAAAAAAGACGGTACCCCGATCGATTTGGCAACGGCGTTTGAAGCGGTCGGCAAACATGCTGATGGTAAAATGAGCGATGAAGAGCTCTATGAAATCGAGTGTGAAGCGTGTCCGAGTGGCGGGTCATGTTCAGGGATGTTTACCGCTAACTCGATGAATACCCTCTGTGAAGCGATGGGGGTGGCATTACCTGGGAACGGTACGGTTTTGGCGATGACTCCTGAGCGAATCGAGATGGTAAAAACAGCGGCGAAACGTATCGTCGAGATGGTTATGGATGAAAACTCTAGTAAATGGAATATGCAAAATATTCTAAATGAAAAAGCGATCCATAATGCGTTCGTTGTCGATATGGCGATGGGTGGATCATCTAACACCGTATTGCATATGCTCAGTATCGCTAAAGAGGCAGGTGTTGATTTCGATATTACCCAAATCAATAAAATCTCTGAAAACGTCGCACACATCGCGAAAATCTCTCCATCCCTCTCAACCGTGCACATGGATGACATCAACCGTGCGGGTGGGGTGAATGCCGTAATGAAAGAGGTCTCTCGACGCGGTGGAATCCTCCACACCGATGCGATGACGGTTACGGGTGAAACACTCGGTGAGCGTATCAAAGATGCGGTGATTAAAGATGCTAACATCATCCATACCAATGAAAATGCCTACTCTCCGGTGGGTGGGCTCTCTATCCTTTTTGGCAATCTTGCGGAAGAGGGTGCAGTTGTCAAAACTGCGGGGATAACGCCGAATATGCGTAAGTTCAAAGGGAGCGCGGTTTGTTTTAACTCTCAGCAAGAGGCGATTGCGGGGATTGTAGGACATAAAGTCAAAGCAGGCGATGTCGTGGTTATCCGTTACGAAGGACCTAAGGGTGGACCGGGGATGCAAGAGATGCTCGCCCCTACAGCACTCATCATGGGGATGGGATTGGGTGAGAGCGTTGCTCTTATCACCGATGGACGTTTTTCGGGTGCGACACGCGGTGCCTCTATAGGGCATGTCAGCCCTGAAGCGGCTGAGGGTGGTTTGATCGCGTTGATTGAAGATGGTGATGAGATTGAACTCGATGTCGATACCCATCTATTACAACTCAATGTGAGTTATGAGGTGTTGGAGCAACGCCGCCTCCATTGGAAACCGATCAAAAAAGAGATTCCGTCTAAATGGCTCAAACGTTACAGCCTCCTTGTCTCGAATGCTTCTAACGGTGCTGCCCTTAAAACCGAATTGTAATCATTTCGTCACCGCTTTGTAATCTTTCGAGATTACACTCTCGGGCATGAATGAGGATGTACTAAATTATCGTAGCGTATTTATCTCCGACCTCCACCTAGGTACTCGTGATGCACAGTCTGAGCAACTTTTAGATTTTATCCGTCAAGTCGAATGTGAAAATCTCTATCTCGTCGGTGATATTATCGACGGATGGGAGCTCAGGCGCAATTGGCGATGGTCTCAAGCACAATCGGATGTACTCCAAAAAATCCTCCGAAAAGCCCGTAAAGGGACAAAAATCCACTATATTATCGGTAATCACGATGAGTTTTTACGCCCTTTTTTACCGATGATTATGGGGGATAATATTACGATTAGCCATGAAAAAGTTCATTACGGTGCAAATGGCAAACACTATCTTGTTGTACACGGCGATATGTTTGATGCGGTAACGATGACGAAAAAATGGGTTGCCCATTTGGGAGATTGGTGCTATCTTTTTATGCTTCGTCTTAACCGACCGATTAATACTGTTCGTCGATGGTTCGGGATATATCATTATTGGTCACTCTCTAAAATGGCAAAACAGAGTGTTAAACAAGCGGTTAGCTTTATCACCGATTATGAGGATATCCTCTCCTCTCATGCTGAAGAAAAAGGGTTTGATGGGGTGATTTGTGGACATATTCATCATGCCGAAATGCGAAATATTAACGGTGTAGAATACCTTAATTGCGGTGATTGGGTTGAATCGTGTAGCGCCATAGTGGAACATTATAATGGACGGTTTGAGATTTATGAGCACAGTTCAATCCGTTAGTATCGTCTTTTATAAAGGGGAGGGAACCTTAGCCGAAAAGATAATTCGTCTTTGGACTAAAAGTCCGTATGCCCATTGTGAATTTAGGCGAAGTGATGGGCTATTTCACTCTAATGATCGTTTTCGATTGATTTCTCGAACGCACACTATGGAGATTAATCCCCTCGATTGGGATGTCTGTGAAATCGAGCTACCCTATGAGATTATTGCGCGGGTTGAAGAGCGACAATTAGAAAAGAACGGGACGCAGTACGATTGGATCGGGATTTTCTTTTCGCAAGTTTTTCGATTAGGATGGCATAATAAAAAACGGTGGTTTTGTTCTAAAAGTAATGCAGATGATTTAGTCTATGCGTATCGTTTGATGAGAGATTCTAATAACGAGAAATATTGCTCTTATTTAAACCGATTAGCAGTTTTTAAAGATTTGAATCCGCATGAATGTTCTCCCCATACCCTTTATCAAGCATTAATACGCTCTCCATGATATTCGCAAACTCGATTTTTTCCTTCACCTTTTGCACGATATAAGGCGGTATCTGCTTGATCAATAAGGGTATAAATATCCAACGATGGGTTACAGAGGGTAACGCCAAAACTGCACGAGACTGTGATATCAAGAGGAAAAATAGTTTCTTGAATTTTTTCACGAATTTTTTCAGCTAAAACCAATGCATCGATTGATGTTGTCATTGATGCTAAGATTAAAAATTCTTCTCCACCCCACCGAGCAAAATGATCAGTTTTTCGTAATATAGAGTGTGTAATATCGGCAATGGTGGTCAATACTTCATCTCCAATATTGTGTCCATAAGTATCATTGATCAGTTTGAAATTATCAATATCGAACATAATTAACGTGAAAGGGGTCGAATATCGTTTTGCTTCTTCAAAATGATTTTCCAATATTTCATCCATTTGACGACGATTGTAAAGACCTGTTAAGGGATCAGTAGAAGAGAGACGTTCTAGCTCTGTGAGATAAATAGCTTCTTTCTTCCGTACTTCCGCAAGCGTCTCATTAGCTCTAGCTATAGCCATTTCATATACGTATACAACATAAGTTAAGACAATAGATGCGATGCTAAAGCGTAAAAAAGAACGAATATTCCATCTCCCCTCATCCCATATTCCTATATGGTAGAAAGCCATAGAAAAGAGAATTAAATAAAAAAAAGAAGTAAGTGCTAATCCCTTTTTGTGTCCCATGAGAGTGATAACAAAAATAGGAAAAAAAATCGTCCAAATAAGCCCAAAATCGCTATTTTGATTGGTATAGGAGAAAGTGATAAAAAAAAAGAAAAAATTGGCTGTCCCTATGTAGACGGTACGGTTTAATTTTTTATTGACCTGTAGGTCAATGAGTGCACTAAAAGATATGATAGCTGCGGCAGTATCAAGGGTTCCTATAAAATAGGAATGAAAAATTACTAAATTAGTGTATGCAAACGTACTAAAAGCAAGCACCCCAATCAATAAAAAAGAATTGATCATCATTAATGATCGCATCATGCTCATCTCAATAGGTTCGAAGTTGGCGGTTAAAAAACGGTAAATTGACCCCTTGAGCACTTCATATCCTTGATATTGATAGATTATTATAATACATCAAACTAAAATGGAAGTGATATATACACTCTAAATACTATGAGGATGATATTAAGAAGTGTGGTTGAACTCAGGTACAATCTCACGTAACGCTTCAATTGGAGCATTGCTTTTTATAAGCTCTTCGATATCTTCTTTTAATTGTTCAATCGGATAGTGCGTCGAACCGGCAATCAAGATAGAGTCAAAAGCTGTTTTTTGTTCGCTATCATTAATCAATAACTCTTCATACAATTTTTCTCCGGGGCGTAATCCGGTATAAACAATCTCTATAGGTTGTGATGCGTAAAGACGAATCATGGTTTCAGCCAAATCGGCAATTTTAACGCTTTCTCCCATATCAAGGATGAAAAGCTCCCCTCCACGCGCAATAGCTGCCGCTTGAAGGACGAGCTGACACGCTTCACTAATGAGCATAAAGTAGCGGGTGATATCGGGATGGGTAAGGGTGATGGGACCTCCGCTATCGATTTGGGCTTTAAATTTCGGGATGACACTTCCGCTAGAGCCAAGGACATTACCAAATCGGACGGCAACGATTTCGCTGTTTTTCGGATTAACATTTTGGGCATAAAGTTCAACAACCCGTTTGGATGCACCCATCACATTGGTCGGTCGTACCGCTTTGTCGGTAGAGATAATGACGATTTTAGTCACGTTGTGCTCAATGGCGGTATCGATAACATTACGGCTTCCGAGTATATTATTAGTAAGTGCGGCATTGATATTATCTTCACACAAAGGTACATGTTTGTATGCTGCGGCATGGATCACGATATCGGGTTTGGATGAGAGGAATAGAGTATTTAGGGGCTCTTTATCTAAAATATTGAGAAGTCGTAAGGTGGCGTGAGGGAGCTTTTCTCCGATTTGATAAAGATTGTATTCACTGTGATCAACAAGTAGGAGTTTAGTTGCACCGAACGCATGACATTGTAGGGCTATCTCACTCCCGATACTTCCTCCAGCACCGGTTATTAAAACAGTTTTATTACGGATGAAACTCTCGATAATCGGAGTATCGAGGTCTTTTGGATGACGTGCAAGTAAATCTTCGATAGAGAAGTCTTGAATCATCCTGTCTTCGAGGAGGGAAGAGCGTTTGATAGTATGAATACCAAGCGTGTTGAGTTGTTGGTAGGTGTCGCGTAATATCTCTTGTGGAAGCGTTCCGTCGATGATTGCAGCGGAAATATTTTTGGATTGTATTAATGTAGGTAGATCATCAATCCCTGATATTTTAATGTTTCCGATGGTAGAGCGAATCATATTAAAATTCTTTGGCTGGATAGCGATAATACCGACAGGATAGTAGGTGAGTGGATTGTCTAACAAAGTTTTGATAAGTGAGGCTGTATGGGGAGAAATTCCGATGATGAGGGTTAGTTTGTGAGAAGATTGTTTAGACTGGCTTGATAAAATTCGTTTTGATAATCTTAGTATTCCTACTAATGTTAGCGAGAGGATAAAATCAATACCGATTACACTTCTTGGCATGGGTAAGAATATGGTTGAATCCAACCAATAGAGGATAAAAAATGCAAACGAAGAAACAATTAGGGCATAAAAAAGTCGTTTGGCATCATCTAAACCAAAAAATCGCCACGTAAGTCGATAAATACCAAAGAGATAACAACTTCCCAATTTTAAGAGTGTTAATACAAAAAATACGGTATAAAATTTTACCATGTGTTCAGTGGGAATATTAAAATCAAATCGCAATTCGTAGGCAAAACGGAGTGATAAGAAGAAAAGGATAAAATCAGCCAATAAAAAAAATACAAACCGTTTAAAAAAACTGGGGGTTAATAAATTCATAGGAACTCTTTTTTCGAATCGACAAAATAGAGTAGTTTAGCTAATAATAAAAGTGTAACTCCTAAAATAACAAGAAAATATTTTTCCGGAGTTATTAGTAGTAAACCAAACAGGGTAAGATTAAAAACAAGTCCAAGTAAAACGATGTTTTGATGACTCCATTTTGCTAAGTGTAAGCGTTGATACATATGTTTCTTGTGTGCTACGGAGAGTTTTTCATGGTTTAACCATCGTCTGATAAGGGTTATGGTAGCATCAAACCAAAAGAGACTTAACACAACAAGCCATCCTGAAAAATGGAGTGTTGATGCATCGTGTATCATATAAATTGCAAAGATAAAACCAAGAGAGGTGCTTCCGACATCACCCATAAAAATGGAAGCTTTTGGTCGATTAAAAAGTAAAAAACCAGCGGTAGCGGGTATTATAAAGAGAAGAGTCGGCTCTTTGAAGAGGGTAAAGGCAGCTATGGATACAAAAATAGTTTGGCTTGCGGCATACCCATCTATTCCATCAAGAAAGTTATAAAGATTAGTAAACCATACAATCATCAGGAAGGCAATCCCATTTAACCACATACCATGTAGTGTGAAAAAACCAAATTGAATTTCATTCACCCCTCCTAAGATGAGTAATACGGTTAGTGCACTTAGTATTTGAACGCTTAAGCGTACATAAACAGGTAGTGGTTTTATATCGTCGAAAAATCCAATAATAGCGATAGGAACCCCCATGCATATAGCCCAAAAAAGTTGAGATTCTATAAATGCATGGTAATAGAAGAAAGCGGTGTAAAAGGTAATAATAATAGCAACTCCACCGCCTCTTGGAGTTGAAATCGTGTGGGAGCTTCGCTCGTTGGGTATATCAATCAATTTGAGCACAGATGCATATTTTCGAATGATAAAAGTGATGATAATAGAAAGGGCGAAAAGGATAAGATAGATCATTTCTCCCCTCGAATCATCTTTGTAAATGCAAGATGGATAGGTATTTTGGCATAATCTCCCAGTTTTTCTTGTGCGTAGGAATCATCGATAATTAGGGAAGAAAAAAGTTTATAGAATGGTAATGATTGAAATTTACAGAGCCATCGAATAAGGAACTCCGGAAGTGGTAGGATGTAGCGTTTGATCTTCATGTTGAGGATTATCAGTTCGGTTATCTCTTGGATTGATGGCATAGTATGATCACGGAGTAGAATGACCCCTTTTGGTTTAGAGCGAACTGTTGCCCATAAGGCGGTGACTAGATTATCAATGTAGATAAGGGAACGCTGATTTTTATTGTATCCTAAGGGAAGTATAGGAAGGGTACGAATGATTTTCTGGAGTTGCTTCATATTGCCTGGGGTATTGTATCCGTAAACTATTGGGGGACGGATGATTGTAACGTGAAATGTGTCGTTCTGAATGTTTTGTAACGCACTATCAGCTTCGTATTTACTTTTAGCATATAATGTGTCGGGATACTCTGCGGTTTTTAAATCAATATGCAAGGCTGTTTTACCATATACGGCAATGGTACTCATTTGTATAAAATGTTGTATACAGGCCTCTTTTGCTTTATGTGCTAAAAATAGAGGAAGATCGGCATTAATACGATGGATAAGATTGGGGTCTTTGATAGAATCATGAACAGCTGCGGTAAAATTTATGATGGTATCAAAACCTTTAAATGTGTCGGATGTAAGATGGAAATAATCACGAAGTGATGAATCACGTCGTAGAATAACACATTGTATATTAGGAGGAGAACTTGCAACAAATGCTTTTGCAATTGTACTGTTCCCCCCAATAACTAATATTTTCATGCACGTTTAAATTTTTAATCGATAAATTTTTGTCATCGGGTCAAGTGATACAGGCTCAAAAAGATTTTTATCATAATGTTCAAAAATAAACATTTGAAAATAGGTTGAATGGAGATAAAAATCATCAACTACCAAAAACTTACCATAGCTTGCTAGGTAGATTACATTAAGTCCCTCAGAAGCAAACGATTGTTCATTTGTTTGGAGTTTGTTGTCTTGAACATATCCTACTTGATAAAAAGATTTTATCGGTACTTCTTGTGCCCCTAGTTTAAGGGTGTTTTTTGCTTTGATGATAGATATTCCCTGACCCAAATCGATACTTTCTCCATTATCATGAATTGTATCGGAAGCATAGAAAAAAGGTTGTTGACGATTATCCGGTGCTTTTAAGTCGAGATTACTAAATAATGCTACTGTTGGGAAAATTTCCATCATTCGAAGCGGTAAATAGAGGTAAACATTATGTGCTTTTGTCGGTAGTTTGTACTCAGGCAAGGCAATAGAGGTTAAAAGCTCATCGGGGTCATTATACCCTTCTTTCGTCATCATGTACTCAAAATCGGTCGAAAAAGTTTTATTGTTTTCCGTAAAACCTTTTTCCGTATATTCTGTATAAAGTCGCATCATGTGTGCAGCGGATAGTTGATCTTGAGCAGTTAAAACAAAAGATGCCGGATAGTTGACGTCACCAGAGTGTTTACCTCCATCAACCCATGTTTTGACATCTGCGTAATAACGGATAGGATAGCCAAAATCCCACCATGTCACGACGTAATCTTCTCGAGTGGTTATATCTTTGAGTTTTACTAAAGGAGCAACTTCATTTTTTTGCATAACAGATGGTACTTTATAATCTAGGACATGAAGGATGTTGGGAATAGTTAGTAGAATAGTGAGTATTCCAGCTAAAAGAATTTTGACAAATTTTGATGAAACAAACTGACTGATGACGATAATAACATAACCCATACCAAGTGTAAATAGTGGGACTGCATAAATAGTAAAACGGAGCCCACCCCAAATAGCAAACATCCCTAGCCCAAATAGTGGAAGGGTAAGTAACATAAGTCGATAACGCCAAAGCAGTAAAGCGTACCCCACTAACCCGAGAAAAAAACTGATTACATGACCACTGATACGCTCTGCAAGTGTTTCGAACGGAATATGTCCTGCCTCTCGTACCGTCTCCATAACATTATAAAAATGTAAAGTTGCTACGGAAGTTGTTGTACTTCCGTTGCGTAGGGCATAAGCATCAAAAAGGTTAATAATCGGGGTAAATCCACCTGTTGCCAAGAATACAATAAGTGTTAGTGCGAGAGCTCCGTATTCAAGGTGTTTTATACGACCTTTTTCGAAATGAAAAACAAGAAAAAGAGTTAATGAAAATAACACTTTGAGTAAAATTGCAATTTGTGAAATCCCGATGAGATAAAACGCAATTAGTTTATAGTTGAATTTGTTCGTTCGTTCAAATATCAGTGTATATAAAAGCAGCCCAATACCAAGAGCAGCACTTAATGTATAGCTACTGTTGTACCACCATCCATAAGCAATGACCCCTAGTGTAGGAATCAGCAAATATCGGTTACGCTGAGCTATAAGGGCAAATAGGATTCCCCATACGATAAAAAGAGGGAGCACGATATTGAGCATATCGGTATCATAGTATCCAACCATGGTTCGGTTGTAGTAGCTGTAGGTAATAGAAGCTAAAACTGCACCGATGAACCCGGCACCACTTTGACCAAAAAGACGACTGATTAAAATTATAGGAATAACTATTAACGAACCAAGAACTGCAGGCATATAAAAGATAATAGATTCGAATGAAAAAGGGAGTGCTTTTGCAAAAATAGCTGTCAGAATTGCTGGAGCCATCTCTATTGGGCTTAGATCGTTTGGTTGGTGGGTACCGCTTAGAATATCTCTCGCCCCTTCTGCCCAGTAGTAGCCATCATTGGTATTGATCATAAATTGATCATTCCATATAAAAGGGTCAGTTCCGTGAAATTGGTATACCCATATTAAGCGTATGGATAAACTAAATAGAAAAGCGATAATAATGAGTAAAGTAAGTTGTGCTTTGGTGATAGTATCTGAAAACTTTGGATGTAAATATTGTTTCATTCGGATGTTCCTATATAGGTTATTAACTTTTTTTTCTCTTTTTCATCGAGGTGAAATGGTGGATTTAAATAATTGAGCACATATTTTTGATTACATCTTAACAATCGTCCCCGAAAAAGGATATGCGAAGGCTTATTATATAGTAAAAATAGGTGCATTCCAAAGGCATCAAAGGAAACATTGTGAAGAACATTGTTGGATGCATACAAAATAAAAAGTTCTTCAACGGAAAGTTGACCACGTAAATCGATATCAACAAAATTGTAAAACTCGGGATCGTGCAGTTTCTCTTGTTCTGTACCCGTATGGATAATCTGCATATTACCTTCATGCGCAATCTTGAGTGCGGTTTGTGCTAGGTTGTTGAGATCATTTTTAGTGATGAGAAATCGCGATGATGCAAGGTAATTATTAAAGATAAGATACTTTTTGGAAGGGTCAAGAAAATGACTTAGTGTTTCAAAAGTAGGGATAGAGGGTTTTGAGGAGGTGTTTTTAGGATTAAGTTGCAGTAGTGTTGCCACATGTTCTAAAAAATAATTACAAATAGGTTGATTGATTCTGTTCTCGGTGGTATCAAGAATCAACAGTGTTTTTGAAATTTGTTTTAAAAGAGGGTAAAACTCGATTCTGCTGATGATTAGATCATAATGAGAGGGTTCGAAATGTTTTGGAACTATAACCCCTATACGTTCAAAATAAAAGTTCATTTGAGGAAGAGGGATAATCTCAACCTCTATATGGTTGTCTCGCATGAGTCGAACGAGAGGTTCTATAAAAAAGTGATCTCCTAAATGGAACCGTTTGGGATCGTTAAAATAAAAAAGTACTTTTGAAATGATGGGAGGGGGATTGATAAAATAGACTCCGGATACGACTTTTGATTTAGAAAGAGATAGCTTGGAAAGATACTTTTGGATAAATCGTTTCAATGTTAACATGGTGAGCTCTTTTGTAGAGTTTGAATCATATTTAAAACGGAAGATACACTAATTTGTTTCATGCAAAGATTATTATCACATGTGTATGCACGCCCTTTTATTCCGTGTAATGGGATATAGCATGGGGAACATTCCATTGAGGATACGATTGAAAATTGGTGTTTACCTATGGGATTAGCTGCTTCAGATGGAGTTGGACCGAACAACCCTACTGTCGGTTTATCCATTGCGGCGGATAAATAGAGAAGTGAACTGTCATTACCAAGATAGAGACACGATTTTTGAAGAATTAATGCAGTTTCATCAAACGTAGTTTGATTGACGAGATTAATACAATGTGGTAACTCTTTCATAACCAAAGAGGCCAGATAGGTATCTTCCTCCCCATTTCCCAATAAAACAATCGGCATAGAGAGCTGTTTGAAAAGTTCAATATACGATTGAGTCGGCCAACGGCGATTGGGCATACTGCTATGAATATTTGAGGCACCACTTATATTACAGGCTAAAAATTGTGAAGGGAGTTGATGGGTTATCGTTGCTGTGGGAGAGGGATAATACTCTAACCCTTCCCCCATTTTTAAAGCAGGTTCAAATTTTTGTGCCAATATAAACTCTTGTACTGTTCGATTGATAGTATTGTGGTTATAGGAGATAGAGATGGTTAAAAATCTTGACATGCGGTTGTTAAACCCTATCGTTGTTCTAATTCCCGCTATTTTAGAAAGTATTTGAAAAAGTGGATGAATGTGGAGGATAAGTGCCGCATCATATCTGTCACGTCTCATGATACGAAATAGTCTCCAGATGGTTCGGATATTTTGGAATAACGATTTTGAGGGGAAAGTATGGATGATAGCATGTTCCTTAATGTGGGGATTGTGTTGGGTGATAATCGCACAATTTTCCATGACGAGGTGATGCACTTCATAGTTCAGGCTCGCAAAGTGGCTAAAAAGAGGTGTTGAAGCTAAAACATCTCCTAAGCTAGCAAGTTTAATAATGAGGAGTTTTTTCATAACCATTTTCTCAAGAACCGATAAGTCGAAAAAAGTCGCGTACTCCGCGAAACATTGCATCACGAGTTGCTATTCGACCTTGGATGCTAAAGAGGAGTGTACGAATGAATTTAATACCGATAAAAAAGGTGAGAAAAAAGAAAAAACCTATTTTTTTCTTATGCTTATAGTGATACAAAAGCCGATTTCGTGTCCCATAATAGTATGAAAAAGGGGCAAAATCACCACCGGTTGAACGACCAATTTTGTGATAGATTATACTCTCACGTGCTACAAAATTTTGATAACCGTTTTCACGAAGGGTAGTACAGTAATCGCTATCTTCAACATAAAGAAAGAAACGCTCATCCATAAAGCCAAATTTTTGAATTAGAGTTGTAGGTATCATCATTAAGCAACCGCTAATAAAGGGTGATTCCCGATAAGGGTTTGAAAAGAGATCAGTGGAGTGTATCGCTTCACGGTACCACCCGATTTTTCCTCCTGAAAACCAAATACGATTTGGCTCATCGGCATATCGTATAATCCCTCCGACTATACCGGCTTTTTCTTCATAGTGATAAACATTGAGGAGGGGTTCTATAAACTTTGGTTCGACGATGGTATCGTTATTGAGAAGAAGAACATAATCTGCACTATTATTTAGTGCGTATCGAACTCCCGTTGCATTGCCGCCAGCAAAACCATAATTTTGATTATTGTTGATGATGGTTATTTTATTGGATGATTGTTTGCTATCAGATTCATTAATCAATAAATATCCATAAGATTCTGCCCATAAACAAATCTCATGAAGTGAGTTATCGGTAGAAGCATTATCGATGAGAAGTAACTGAAAGTTTTGGTATCCATTTTTAAGGACGCTTTCTGCACATTCAATAGTGTCATACGAGTTATTGTAGTTTAAAACAATAATCCAAACAATACTATCTGAATTACAAGGCAAGATTAAACGCTTATGTGTCATATTTTTTTAACTTTTTTATGATATTAATCATAATATTTAGCGGAAAGGAAGGAAGAATGGAAATAATGAAAAGTACAAAGATAGAATAATTTTTTAATGCTATTGAAAATATGCTCTTATATGTACTAAAAATTTTATAATTATAATAACCGTCACTTCTTAGTGTTAAAAGATTTTTGAGTTTAAAAAGCTTCGTTTTGTTGTTGTGCTGCTGTATTGCGAATAGTTTGTTTTCAAGTGTGTATTGTGGAGGTAAAGAGAGGATAAAATTGGACCAGCGTACTATCCATATATCAAATGTATAAGGTCTCCAACTTGTTTTTCTGATACCAGGCAATTGTATTTCATGAGTGTAGCATTCTTGTAACCATAAAACAAAAATATTTTTTTGTTTTGCAAGTGTTTCAAAAATAATACCTGTTTGAATAAAGTTTGTATCATAGTATCTATCAAATAATGCTTGTTCTATTATCTTTTTATTGTAAATCAAAGAGGCTATTTGGGTCATGTGCCATCCAAGATTCTTTAGCAGAGCATTTTTATCTCTAATGATCATTTCTGAAACATTAGTGACCCTAGCATTACTATTAACAATAATCATATCGTAGTCTAAATTTAACTGTTTTATGATTTCAATTAAACTTTTAGCAGGAAAAATGGCGGTATCACCTAAAAGCCAAACAAATTTTGTATTTGGATATTTGAGTGCAATTTCAAAATTGAGTTCACCTAAATTGGTTTCATTTTTATAATAATACAGTAGGGAATATTTTTGTTGCCATTTTTCTACTACTTGTTTTGTCGAATCGGTAGAAGCATTATCGGAAATAAATATTTGAATATTGAATTTTCTTACAAGAGGAATATGAATTTCAAGACAATAATCTAAGAAATCAGAACGGTTATAGGTTGGGATGGTAATTGATAAAAATGGATTAGCGATCATAATACAGAATCTCTCTTTCTATATTTTTTAAATATCATTATAACCCAAGGTATTCCCCATAGGTAACTGCTTAAAAATGCAATAAAAAAATACTCAAAAGGTAAATACAGTGCTATGAGCCATGTTGTAGTGGTAATATAAACTCCACTTATAAATGAGGGTATTGCGAGAGGTTCCTCTTTGTGTGCACGTATATATAAAGCCAAGCTATTTATGGTAATTTGCATTAACCAACTTAAAGAAAGTATAGTCAGTGAAAATGGGTTCACAAGTCTATCAGCAAAATGTAGATATTTTCCAAGAAATATGACGGCGATGAAAAGTACGGTTATCACTAACATATAGGTAAGAATGGCTAAACTAAGATGCTTTTTAAATATAAAATCCAGTGTTTCATAATCTTGATGTGCAACTAGTATATTTATTTTAGGTGTAATGATAGTTATCCAAATATTTGAAATACCATATATTGCAGTACAAACAGCAATACTAAGACCAACTTTGCCTGCTTCTACGGCACCGTAATAGTGAAAGGCTATAGGGGTAAAAATAAAAAAGATAAAATACCCACTAGCCCAACTGATAGCGTATTTACCCATAAGTGGCAATAGTTCATATTTCCAGCTATGTGATATCTTAGTACCAAGCCCATGTAGCTGTTTTAACATACGTGCATATCGATAAAAGATAAGCATTGTACCGCTTAGTGTACCGATGCATAGTGAAACGGTTAATGCGTAAAGTCCTGAACCTATCATAAGAAAAATAACAGTAGAGATAATGGTAATAAAAGAGATTAAAAATCGTATTTTTTGAACTTCTCCTACGCTATTGCATCCTTCGATAAACGATAGCAGAATACTATTGATAAAAGCCAATACGGAAGCCATAACATAAATAATCCAGGGTAAACCCCACAATACTGTGGTGTATTTTTGACTGAGTATCACAAATCCTGAGAATAAAATAATTGGGAATGTTAAAAGCCCAATACCCCACGACCACTTCATCGCGAATCGAAGCAAGCTAGCTATTCTTTCTAAATGTAAGTGGTTACCGGATAACGTTTTATCGGATTCAAATTTTAAATGAGCGAATTCATGTGCTGAGAATTGAAGAAGTATGGTTGAGAATCCCATATCTGCAAATACAGCTAATGCTGCAAGACTTGTAAATGTATACCAATAACCTTGAGTTTCAGCATTTAAATATAAAGGAATTAAAGCAAGAAGTGCAAGTCCTGAAAAAAGTCGCCAAGTTTGATTTATAGCTGCATAACGAAAATCAAGATTTAAAACTATTTTGAACATAATACGAAAAGGTTAATATAAAGTTTTTTCATAAGTATTATTACGCATTCTTCTTATTTTGTTCACAATATCGTTTTGCTTGTAGTAACCGTTCTTTATGCTTGGCATCAGCGAGTGCTTCGGGTACGACGTTACGTAGATAATACTCAACATATTTGCAGAGGTTTATAGCTCCTTGTATTCCGGCATCTGCTTTAAACTTTTGGATGGCACTGGAGCGTTCGGAGTCTCGAAAGAGGGCTTCGTTAAATTCAAAGCCGAAATAATTAAGTGCTTCTTTGTATTGATATGTGAGCTTCTCTTTTACCTCATTAAAATAACGGATAAACTCTTCACGGTGGAGATCTTCAAAAGCTTTTAGCGTGTTATAGAGAGTGTCGAGTTCTTGACGATGGGTACCGATATAGTGGATCGTGTCTACTTGTTCTCGACGGACAAATTTTAACTCTTCTGTAAAACTTTTTTCATTATCAGGTGAAATAGTAGGTGTTTGAAGCTCCATAAGATCACGCTTGGAAGTGAGTACTTGTTCTTTGGTTATCAGCATCTGTAATTCTGCTTTTAGGGTGTCAAAGTTTTTTTTCTCAATCATATAATTCTCTTGAGCGGTGAGAAAATCTTTGGTATACACTTTCAGTGCATATTGGGTTCGTTGTTCAAATTCGCTGAACCGTTCATGGAGAAAGCGGATCGTATTGAATTGTTTGACTAACTCTTCTTTGTAGATAGTGGGGTCAATGTCTTTAAACATCCCTGCCGCTGAGTAGATGAACTCCTTAAAAACATCAAATTTAAACCGCTCGTCAAAATCAAATCCGATGGCATTAAAATATTTTTTGACAACTTTGATATCTTCGGCAAAAAAATCAAGGACAATCTGTTTTTGAGATATGGAAATAGGTATCATTATGTTTCTATTCGACCTAAATGTGTTTTTCTTATGATAGCGTATAATGTCGAAAAAAAGGGATGGTATGTGCGGAGTATTTGGTATTATCGGTAACTACTCACCCCATCGCGCACGTGAAGCATTAAAAACGTTACACCATCGCGGTCAAGATCATTGCGGTATTATCGAAGAAGAGGGGTTGTTTTTAGCCCATCACCGCCTCTCGATTACCGATAATCATCCCCGTTCCCATCAACCGATGCGCCATAAACAACTCCTTTTGAGTTTTAACGGGGAGATATATAACCACAAAGCGTTGCGTCACGAGCTTGATTATCCGTGGCAAACCTCCAGTGATGCCGAAGTTGTTTTAGCGGCGTATGAGAGGTGGGGGATAGAAGCAATCCACCGTTTTGAGGGGATGTTTGCGTTCGCGCTGATTGATGGAGAGAAACTTTATTTGGTACGTGATCGATTCGGTAAAAAGCCGATGTTTTACCATCAAAACGGTGAATCATTTAGCTTTGCTTCCGAAATCAAAGCCCTCCGACCGTTTTTGAAAACTCTGCAAATGAATCGTGACGCGATGCGCTCCTATCTCTCATTTCTAGCGCCCACCCCACCCCATACGTTTTATGCGGGGATTGAAAAGCTCCAATCGGGGGAATATCTCTGTTTTGAGAGGGGAAAAATCACCAAAACAACCTATTATGACCTTTCACACACCTCTTCGACTAGCTCCAAAACACTCGAAGAACTGCTTCATGAAAGTATCCACAAACGGCTCGATACTGAGGTCGGGGTAGCGGCACTGCTCTCCGGCGGTATTGATAGCGCAATGATCTGTGCAATCGCCTCTCAACAGGGAAAAAGGCTCCCAACGTTTACCTTGGGATACGATGAATACAGTGGATACGATGAACGGGTAAACGCTAAAGCTACGGCAGAATTTTTAGGGTTAAAAAATACCGAGGTGGTGATTTCACGCACCGATTTTGACTCCTGTTTGGATGAGGTGTTAGATCAAATGGATGAACCGCTCAATGATCCCGCTGCATTACCCCTCTATTTACTGATGAAAAAAATTAGCTCAGATGGGTACAAAGTCGTTCTCAGCGGTGAAGGTTCGGATGAGCTATTTTTAGGGTATCGGCAGTATTTTGAGTATCTCGATATCGAAAAAGCGGCATCACTCCATCACAAAAATTGGCTCAAAAAATATTTTCACAGTAATTTTTCGATGAATCGTGAGTGGGAGTGGTATAAGCGGATTTTTGATGAGACCCTCCTTTTTCGAACATCGGGAGAAAAATTTACCGATTTGCAACAAAATCTCTTATTGCGTGAAAATGTACGTGATAATGAATCGCTCCGATTTTTACAACCCTATCGTGAGAGTTTTGCCCAAAGTGATTTCTCGCACCCATCGCATTGGTATAGTTTTATCGATTTGAAACTTTTTGTCGGGGAACATTTTCTGAGTAAACTCGATTCCGTATCGATGGCACATACGCTCGAAGCTCGAACCCCCTTTTTGGATCATACGTTAGCGGAGCGTGTCTTTGCTAAATCTCCCGAAGAGCGGATCGGAGAGGGTGGAACAAAATATCTACTCAAACAGTTGGGAAAAAAGTATCTAAATGATGAGATTTTAAATCGCCGTAAAAAAGGGTTTGCAAATCCCTATATGGAGTGGCTGATTGCATCAGGACGTCTGGAATTGATACGAGAAGTGAATGAAAAAACGGGGCTATTTTATCCCGAAGAGATTGAAAAATATATAGATTTAGCACGCCGAGGGAAATTTAAACAGCATAGCTGGGGACTCTATGTCCTCAGCCATTGGATAAAGCGGGAGTTGCTATAATCGTTTATTTTGTATTTTTTTCTATTAATAGTGCTAATTCTAATGTTCCGCTGATATAGTTGGCGAAAAAATTCATGATCCCCTCATCCGCATCGGTAAAATCACCGTTGTATTTGTTGAGCATTTGAAGAATACCTATTACCTCTTGTTTAGAGTTTAGGATGGGAATGGCTAAAATATTACGTGTAATAAATCCGCTTTTATCATCGATTTTTGGCGAAAATCGACTGTCTTCATACGGATTGTTCACTACAATTGGCTGTTTAGCTTTGATGGTTTCACCGACGATACCGGTATCCATCCCCAAAACAATTTTACCGATTCCATCACTCAGTTTACTCCATACCATATGGCCTTCGTAATCAACAATAAAAATAGAGCATCGCTCGGCACTGACAATCGCTTTTGCCTCTTCTGCAATCTCAGGAAGGGTATTTTCTATACTCTCTGATTGTGCTAACCGTTTCCCAAAAACGGCGATACGTTGATATGTTTCAATACCCATGTGTTTCCTTTTTAAGTAGTGTTCCTCGGGTGTCATAAGAGATAGCAAGTTCTAAATACGAACTAATATAGTGGGCAAAAAATATCATCGATTTGGCATCGTCGGCACTAAATCCATTAGGTTTGTTAAGCAGTTGAAACACTCCGATGATTTTACGATTGGAGTCAAATATAGGGAGTGACGCAATATTTTTCGTGACAAAACCACTTTTACTATCGATAGTAGATAAAAAATGCTCATCATGATAAGGATCATTAATGAGTAATGGCTTACCTTCTTTAAGGGTGTGCCCGGCAATCCCGTCATATTCATGAATTGTGATGGTTTCTATTCCGTCGGCAAGGGTTGTCCAAAGAGTTTTATTGGTAAAGTTGCGGATAAATATAGAACACCGCTCTGCTCCACTGACGTTTTTGGCATATTCTGAGATAATAGGGAGTCCTTCATGTATGGAAGGGCGACTAAGTAAGGCTCGTCCAAAATCTGCTAATTTAGTGAAAGTTGGATGTGGATCCATAGTGATTTCCTGGAATAATTTTTTCACACATAAAAAAGTATGCTATCACTGCTAAGCTGAAAGTTAACTCAATGATGACAAATTGATGAAAATAAAGGGAAGAAGATTGACGATCATTGTGATTGCGGAATATCTCCGCAATCGGTGAGAGAGGTTGAAATTAAAATTAGAGATCATGCTCTTTTTTGTACTCGATAATCATCGCGTATGCTTCATCTTTGAGAAGTAATTTTTCTTTTTTTAGTTTTTCCAGCTCTAAATCGGTGAGAGGAATAGTCCCTTTTTCAGCTTCGGTGATTTGATCATCAAGCGCATTGTGGCGGTCAAAAATTTTCAAAAAATGGGCATTTGCCGCATTATTTTCTTTCATATGGGTGATAACATCACGATATTCATGTAGCATGGTAGCTCCTTAATAGGTTGGTATGAAATTCTATCATTATTTATTTTAAAATTCGTGGAAGGGTAATCCCCTCTTGTCCTTGATATTTGCCGCTTTTATCTTTATAAGAAGTTTCACACATCTCATCGCCTTGTAAGAAAAGAACCTGAGCAATCCCCTCGTTAGCGTAGATTTTAGCCGGGAGTGGGGTAGTATTTGAAATTTCAATAGTGATATGTCCTTCAAACTCAGGTTCAAACGGAGTGACGTTGACAATGATGCCGCAACGTGCATAGGTTGATTTACCCAGACAAATAGCCAATACATCACGAGGAATTTTAAAATATTCTACTGTCCGTGCCAGAGCAAACGAGTTGGGTGGAACGATACATACATCACCTACAAAATCGACAACATTAGCGTCATCAAATAATTTAGGGTCAACAACTGTAGAGTTGAGGTTGGTAAAAATTTTAAATTCATTCGTCACACGAATATCATAACCGTATGAACTGAGACCGTAACTGACGACCCCAACACCCACTTGATCCTCGCAAAACGGGGAAATCATCCCCTCTTCGAGAGCCATTTTTCGAATCCATCCATCACTTTTGAGACCCATGTACAATCCATTGTTAATTTTATTTATGGTAGTATAGCACATCTATTACCCTACTTTTAGGAGCGATTACCTCATGGATATGAAACAAATCAAAACACTGGTACAAGAGTTTGACTCAAGTACTCTTTCAAAATTAAAAATTACAATGGATGCTTTTTCGATTGAATTAGAGAAAAATGTAGGTGTTGTAGCAGCGCCTGCAATGGTTGCTGCCCCTGTAGCAGTAAGTGCCCCTGTGGTTGCTTCGGCACCGGCTGTAACAGCGCCTGTCGCAACTCCGCTTAGTGGTGATGCAATCCTCTCTCCGATGGTTGGGACATTCTACTCAGCCCCTTCTCCAGATTCAGCTCCGTTTGTAAAAGTGGGAGATCGAGTTAAAAAAGGTCAAGTTGTCGCGATTCTTGAAGCGATGAAAATTATGAATGAGCTCGAAGCAGAATTTGATTGTGAAATACTTGAGGTATTGAAATCCGATGGTCAAGCGGTAGAGTATGATATGCCTTTATATACCGTTAAGAAGCTCTAATCATGGCAGAAATTAAACGTATTCTCGTTGCCAACCGTGGTGAGATTGCACTGCGAGCTATCCGTACGATTCAGGAGATGGGAAAAGAGGCAGTTGCGGTTTACTCAACTGCCGATAAAGATGCCTCGTATCTCAAGGTTGCCGATGCGGCAATTTGTATCGGTGCCGCTCCTAGCTCTCAAAGTTATCTTAATATCCCTTCTATTATCGCTGCATGTGAAATTAGCGGATGCGATGCGGTGTTTCCGGGATATGGATTTTTATCCGAAAATCAACATTTTGTAGAGATTTGTACCCATCATGGGATTAAATTCATCGGACCGACTCCTGAAGTTATGGTGATGATGTCGGATAAATCCAAAGCGAAAGATGTCATGATTGCAGCAGGTGTTCCCGTGGTTCCGGGTTCTGATGGAGCTATCAAAGATATCGCGGAAGCCAAAGTGCGCGCGCAAGAGGTGGGTTATCCAATCATCCTTAAAGCGGCAGCCGGTGGTGGTGGACGCGGTATGCGCGTCGTCGAAGAAGAGAGCGGTATTGAAAACGCCTTTTTAGCTGCAGAAGCAGAAGCAATCGGTGCATTCGGTGATGGAACCATTTATATGGAGAAATTCATTAAAAACCCTCGTCATATTGAAGTGCAAGTGATTGCCGACTCTCATGGTAATGTCCTTCATATCGGTGAGCGCGACTGTTCTATGCAGCGTCGTCACCAAAAACTTATCGAAGAATCTCCCGCAGTAGCGCTGACTCCTGAAATCCGTGCCGAGTTGCACGCTTCAGCGGTTCGTGCGACCAAGTATATCAAATATGAAGGTGCGGGAACGTTTGAATATCTTCTTGATGCTGATAAAAAGTTCTATTTCATGGAGATGAATACCCGTCTTCAAGTAGAACACTGTGTCTCTGAAATGGTGAGCGGGCTTGATTTAATCGAAATGATGATTCGTGTAGCGGAAGGTGAAGCTCTCCCTCCTCAAGAGAGTGTCATCCTTACTGGTCATTCGATTGAATGCCGTATTACTGCAGAAGACCCGATCAAGTTTTTACCTTCACCGGGACGTATTACTGAGTGGATTGCCCCTGGTGGACGTAATGTTCGTATTGATACTCATGCCCATTCAGGATATATGGTTCCTCCGACGTACGATTCTATGATCGGTAAGTTAATTGTTTATGGTAAAGATCGTAATGATGCGATTTCCCGTATGCACAGAGCCCTTAGTGAATTTAGGATATCAGGAATTAGAACAACTATCCCTTTTCATCTAAAAATGATGAAAAATCCCGATTTTATCAATAACAACTTCGATACCAAATACCTCGAAAATTACAACGGCTAATCGCTGTTGTAATTGTATATTTTTTAATTTCATAAAATATAACTATAAAACCTCTCTTTATTTTTAAATCTTTATTCTTTTGATTATTTAGTACATTTTAGGCTGATTTTATTGTCTAATAGTATTATAATATGTCTATCAACGAATATAAAATGACATACAGGAGGGATTTATGAACAATCTTAGTATCGCGCAAAAAGTCCATATTCCATTGATAGCATCAATAATAGTTGGATTTATAGTAGTTTTAATTAACTATATTTTTTCTGTTCATGATATCCGTGACGATATTTATGCGAGTCAATCGAAAGAGATGAATACGGTTTTTGCTGAAGCAATCGAAGCTAAAAATAGTGTAGGTATAACCAATGCTATTGGTATTTCCAAGAATAGTGCTGTTGTCAACGGTCTTATGAATGGTGATCGCGAAGGGACATTAAAAAGTCTACAATCTCTTTCGAAGGATTATAAAGAGAATACGAAATTCGGGAATGTTAAAATACATGTGCATGATCGTGATGTTCACAGTTTTCTTCGTGTATGGAAACCCGAAAAATTTGGAGATGATCTGAGCAGTTTTCGCAAAACGATTCTCGCAGTAAAAGAGACAAAAAAACCTCTTGTAGCGATAGAGATTGGTGTCGCAGGATTGGAGTTGCGTGGGATTGCTCCAATATTATCCGGTGGTGAATATGTTGGATCGGTTGAGTTTATGCAAGGGCTTAATTCAATTATCAAAGATATGCATAAAAATTTTGGAGATGAGGTGATTATAGCGCTTGATAATCGTTATTTAGAGAATGCAAAAGAGCTCAAAGATTCACCTAAAATTGGTAAAGATTATACATTGGCAGTTAAAGAGGATGCTGTAGACAAAGAATTTTTGGCTGAATTGAGCAAAAGTGAATTTGACCCAAAAAAAGGCTCTTTTGTAACGGATAATTATTATATAGAGCCGATTGTAATTAAAGATTTTTCGGGCGAAGCGGTAGCCTATGCATTTTCAGCAAAGAAGTTGGAAACGGTTGAAAATCTGATTAATCAATCGAAAGATTCACTATTGCGTCAAGTGGTTATTATGACGGTTTTAGATGTAATTATTTTGGTTTTACTTATTCTCATTGTTCGCCGAGCGGTGACTGATCCGATTGAGAATCTTGATTTAATTGCCAAAGAGTTAGCAAGCGGTGATGCGGATATGAGTAAACGTTTGGATGTCACTTCGAATGATGAGATAGGAAAGGCAGCAAAAAGCTTTAATATTTTTATTGAAAAAGTTGAAAGTATAGCGTTGCTTGCTGAAGAGCGTGCGAGAGAAGCGATAAGTGCAAAGTCTAAATCAGAAGAGCAGGTTGCACAAAATGAGATGTCATTGAGATTAGCACATCAGATGATTCAAGGTGCAATCCATAATGCTGGAAACCTTCGAGGTTCACTGGAGAGTAGTGTACAAAATCTTAATGAAGTAAATACTCTCAATCACGATACGGGCAATGTGGTTGATACGGTAAGTGATCAAACCGATGAGATAATGAGTAGTATGTCTAAAATTACCGAGATGATCAATGATTCTCGAGCAAATTCTGAGCAACTGAACCATAATGTCAGTGAAATTTCGAATGTCATTACGTTGATTAAAGATATCTCCGATCAAACCAATCTATTGGCTCTTAATGCTGCGATTGAAGCGGCGCGTGCAGGTGAACACGGGCGTGGATTTGCGGTTGTTGCCGATGAGGTTCGAAAGCTTGCTGAAAGAACACAAAAAGCGACCAGTGAAGTGGAAGCGAATATCAGTATACTGAAACAAAACTCGGTCGGGATGTTAGAAAACAGTGAACGGGTTGAAGAATATGCAATGGATTCGACACAAAAACTCGATCAATTTAAAACAGTTATGGGACAACTAATTCGTAATGTTGAACAGATAAAAGAAGACAGCCAATCGATCAGTTATGAGATATTTACCAATATGGCTAAAATTGACCATATGATTTTCAAAAACAATGCGTATGCTGCCGGCTTTGAAGGCAATACCAATAAAGAATTTAGCGATCATCATGCATGTGCGCTCGGAAAATGGTATGAATCGGGTGATGGAAAATCGGTATTTTCCTCCAGCCCTTCGTATGGAAGATTGTTAGAACCGCATAAAAAAGTGCATGACGAGGTAAAAAAAGCGGTGCAATTACTGAGTGAAAATCCAATGAAAAATTCTAAAGCAATTGTAGAATGTTTTGAGAAAGCTGAGAGAGCGAGTGTTGAGCTTTTCGATATCCTTAATGCTATGGTAGATTCATAAGCAGATTGTGTGTTACCAAAGGATTAGCCCTTTGGTGTCAGTAAAGCATTTTATTATTCAGGAAGGCGGACTACTTGAATATCTGCATTGAGACGTAGCCGCGTGAAATAGTCGTTTAATACTTGATTACGTTTCTCTCCCATAATCATATTATCTAGTTGCGGTCGTAGTGAATCAATCGATTCAGTTATAATATTAGGCTTGTCTTTCATATAAAAACTCATGAAACCATTTTTACCATTGGGGAGTATCGGACCAAATTTTCCTACTTCTATTTTATTGAGAATTTGAGAAAATTGGGGATTGATATTTTTAGAAGGGATGCTATCATCTTTGGAAACGACATTTTCTATATTACGCATTGGATCATCAATTTTTGCTTGCAATGCTTCCGCTGAATTAGAGAGATAGGTGGTGACATCATAGCGTTCCGGTTGTGAAAACTCATCAAGATGAAGTTGATAATACTCCTCCTCTTCGGCGGAAGTTGGTTGAGCAATCTTAGAAAAGGCGATAGTACTGTAGAGTTTTTGTCCTAAAATGGACTCTTCCACTCTGGTTTTGAGTTCGCTTTGTGTTACTCCGCGTGCGGTTTGCATGGCATCTAAAAATTGCTCCATTGAGAGATTGTTTTGTTTTGCCATTCTCTCAAGCTCCTCTTGTACTTCGGCAGCAGAGACGGTAATTTTTTTCTCACTTGCTTCAAGCTGTTCAAGTTTTTTGCGGATAAGGGTATCGGCGCTTTGTTGTGCGGAAGTTTTGCTTTGTTTCATCTCTTGTTGAACTTCATAGAGGGTGATAGGGCTATTTTTAACCATGATGGCAACACCTCCTATTGGGGCACTCCACAATGATGTCAGAAGAAGAGATGAGAGAACTAGTGAACGCAATATATGCTCCTAAAGGGAAAGTCCTTTATTTTACCCGCTTTTAACCTAGTCTTAACTAAAATTTGATAATTGTAAAAAAGGATTTTTTGATGATAGTAACACGCTTTGCTCCAAGTCCCACGGGATATCTACATATCGGCGGTTTGCGAACGGCATTGCTCAGTTATCTTTGGGCACGTCGTAATGGGGGGAAGTTTTTACTTCGGATAGAAGATACCGATTTTAGCCGTAATGATGAAGCGGCAGCCCGCGCGATAGTCGAAGCGTTTAAATGGGTCGGACTGGAACATGATGGGACTATAGAGTACCAATCGAGCCGTTTGGCAATTTATCAAGAATACGCGCAAAAGCTCCTTGATAGTGGAAAAGCGTATAAATGTTATATGAGTCGCGAAGAGCTTGATGCTCTGCGTGAAGAGCAAATGGCACGTAAAGAGCGGGCGAAATATGACAACCGCTACCGCGATTTTACAGGGACACCTCCAGAGGGTCGTGAAGCGGTTATCCGTATCAAAGCACCGCTTGCAGGTTCTATTACGGTACACGATGGAGTGAAAGGGGACGTGGTTTTCAACGTTGAGGATATTTTGGATGATTTCATTATCGCCCGCGCTGATGGAACACCGACCTATAACTTTGTTGTCGCCGTCGATGATGCCCTCATGGGAGTTACCGATGTTATTCGTGGGGACGATCACCTCTCGAATACCCCAAAACAGATTGTTGTTTATGAGGCTTTAGGATTTCCACTTCCTCGCTTTTTCCATGTACCGATGATCCATAACAGCGAGGGGAAAAAGCTCTCCAAGCGTGACGGTGCGACCGATGTCATGATGTATAAAACTCTTGGGTACACACCGCAAAGCTTGCTCAATTTCTTGGTTCGTTTGGGATGGAGTCACGGCGATCAAGAGATTTTCTCGATGGAAGAGATGTTGGAGCTGTTCGATCCGAGTGATATTAACCGCTCGGCATCGGTGTACAATACTGAAAAACTCGATTGGCTCAACAGTCACTATCTTAAAAATATGTCCAATGATACATTGTGTGAATTACTCGAATTTCACGGGGTAATGCTTATTAGCCACGATAAACGGGAGATTCTCCTCGATGCTCTCAAAGATCGTGCAAAAACATTGGTAGAGATGGCAACGTTGGTGAGTGAAATCTTGGTTGCACCGGCTGAATACGATGAAGCGGCACTGAAGAAAGGGTATAAAGAGGAGAGCAAAGGGATATTAGAAGCGTTTGCTCTTGCTTTAAAAAATGCCCCTGAACTCCATTTGCCGACCGATTATCACCATGTGATGGAAGCTGTCGTCGCGCAGCTCGAAATCGGATTTGGAAAAATCGGTCAACCGCTCCGTATCGCATTACTCGGTAAGCTCTCAGGTCCGGGGCTCGATACCGTGATGGCGATTATCGGTCTTGATGAGACATTGGCACGGATTGATGCGTTAATTCAACGATAGTGCTATAATTGTTTATCAAACCATAAGGAAATTGTCATGCCAAAAAGGTTAATCTTATTGTGCGTACCATTTTTCTTATCCGCTCAGACATTTGAACTCGAAAAAATAGAAATAACCAATGAGACAAATCAAACCATAGGAAACACTGTAATCTCGAAAGAGAGTTGGCTTAACGATTCCGGACTTATCCAAAAAGAAAACTATCTCCAATCTGCTCCCATGCAAAAGCAAATTTCTGTCAAAAATGCACTTGAACAAGCTGGAAGTAATGGCGATCCGCTAGGGTCATTAAAAACTTTTGCAGGTGTTGCAAGTAAAGGTGATAGTGCCAGTGAACTTTATATTCATGGTTCTAAACCTTATGAAACACAGTACACTATCAACCATTTGCCTATCGCTTATCTCTATCATTTAGCAGGGTTTTATTCGATAATTGCACCTGAAGCTACTGAACAAATTGATGCGTATCTTGGGGGATTTGATACGACCTATTATGCCATGGGTGCAGTAGTTGATATCACACCAAAGTACCCAACTGGGAGTGGAAAAGGGCGGGTGCATATCGGGATGTATGATGCTGATTTTGCCTATGATGGGAAGATTAATGAATCAACCAATTTTTTTATTGGGGGAAGACGAAGTTATTTTGATCTTATTGCCGACAAAGTGGTTAAAGAACTTAATAAAGACGAGAATGATCCAACGAAAAAAACGACATTTACCCTTTTCCCACAGTTTTATGATGCTCAACTTATCGTTGTTAAAACACTGGGGCATCATGCTTTTTCGCTAGAGGGATTTTTGGCCAATGATAAATTCAAGCTCAATGATACCATGCAAAAAAACAAAGATCCTATCGCTCAAGGTAAGATTAATTTTGCTCAGGACTCTCAAACCTTAGGTGCTCGGTGGATGGTTGCCGCAAATAATTACAGTGCGAACACCCTTTTGTATCTTTTGAACAGCAGTGCAAATTCAAATTTTTTTGATGCAGATTATTATGTCAATCAAACTAATACTAAAATGGGTCTTTATCATGAAAGTATTTTTGAACTTAAGAATCATAAACCTACCGTTGGATTTGAAGTAACCACTATAAAAACTGATCTCGATGCATACGTTGTCAATCCTCCTATGGAAGATTATGATCCGTTGCTAACCGACCAAACACCCATTAAGCTTACCAAGACTTTAAAGGCAAATTATGGTGTCATTTTTGTACAAGATTTGTGGGATGTGACAGAAACCGATCATCTACGCTATGGAATTAGAACGTGGGATATGAATTTTCAAAATTTTGGTAGTGGAATGGATCCTCGAATTGCGTATGTGCATGATTTTTCTAATGCTCTAAGTGTTTCAGCATCTATAGGACGTTATTCGCAGATGCCTCAGCCTATCACCGTCATTGATGAATTTGGAAATCCACTAATCGATACTTTTGAGTTTGCTAATCACTTTATTCTAGGTATGCAAATGAAGTTTGTTGATGGTTCCAGTTTGAGTGTTGAACCATATTTTAAAAAATTTGATAATTTAGCGATTAGTGATAATTTACATAATTATGAAACCGTTGGAAAGGGTGAAGCTTACGGCGTAGACATAACCTATAAGAAAAATATCGACAATCTCGATCTTATTGCAGCGTATACGTTTATCAAAGCAAAGCGACAGTTAAATACCGACTCCCCTCAACAATATCGTTTCTCGGGAGATATTCCTCATACGTTACAATTAAGCGCCAATTATCGCTTTCATAATGGATGGCGTACAAGTGGCTATTTTAAATACAGTGATGGTTCCCCTTATACACCTATCATTAACACAGAAAATTATAACTATAATGGAAGTACTTATGTACGTCCAATCTATGGTGAACCATACTCTGAACGATTACCTTATACCTTTGATGTCGATCTTCAAATAGCCAAAAAACTAAATTTGGCTAATGATAAAAGTGTTGAGTTTTCACTTGAGTTGATGAATCTTAATGCCATTTTTAGAAAAAATGCGATTGGAATTAACTACAATGATTCTTATCAAAACGTAGGTTATGATGAGGCATTAGGTTTTTTACCTGCATTCCATGTAACCTATCGATTTTAGAAGTAACATATTTAACGATAACGTATTTCCCTCATCGAGGGATTTAACCCCCTCTTTTTCGCCTCACTCACAAACCGTTTATACCCTCTCTCTTCTTTCACACCCACTTTGTAACTGATAAATTTTAGATAATGGGTGATTTGAGCGGGGCTTAGGTTGCTTTTACGAGATGCTTCCATCAGGATATAGTGGGGAATTTTCACTTTCTTAGCAATAAACGCACGACTGAGACGGCGAAGTTCGTCGGTGTGATGGTGAGTACACAGTAGGGCAAAGACGAACGGAAGGTCTGTTTTCTCATGCCAAACTTTCCCCAAATCGATATGTTCTCCACCAGCATAATAGTATCGCAGTGCCTTATCGCCGATGAGTACTTCTCCGTGAACGTCAAGGATTTGAGCGAGGAGATTGGAACTTGCTGAATCCTCATCGGCTTTGTCGGCATTGGGGAGGGAGAGGACACTGAGCACTTCGCGTTGTGCGACGATACCGACCCCGAAATGTCTGCAATTTTTGGCGGTGATGCTGGAGATAAACGCCGCATCGATTCGACGCATGGCAAATTCGAGGTTGAGTGCGGAGGGGACACCTTTGTGATAATGGAGGCTTTGGTGAGACTGGGTGCTTCGGACATAACGTTTTATAAAAACATGAAACGGCAGAAGATTTAAAAAATCAATTTTCCCAAAAATCACACGAACTCCTTATAACTAAAGATAAAATTATACTCAAAGGCTCTGTTAGTTCTCTTTTGATATAATTAAAAGAATGTATAGATAGCTCTTAAATTCTCAAAAACGTAGTTTTTGTAGCTTTAGGGGATTGCAAAGGACTTTAGTCGTTGCCACTAAAACAAGCATAGCGCTTTTTGTGAAACAAAAATGTTTCTTCAGAAAACGGATGCATTCATTTTAGTGCATAATATTTAATAGAACCAAAAAGGGGAATTGTCATGGTGACAATCGAATTTTTAGGCCCGATTCAAAAGGCTCCGTTAACGTTGGATGCGGCATCTTTGCATGATGTTGCTAAAGCATTAAAGCAAGATAGTGAGATGGCGCAATGGTTAGAAAGTTGTGCGGTAGCGGTCAATGATACGCTGGTTGCATCGCTCGATACACCGCTCAAGTCGGGCGATAAAGTATCCTTACTCCCTCCGGTATGTGGCGGATGAGTATGGTAGAACTCTATAATGGGGCATTGAATGTTCCTGAAATCATTACCCGCTGGTATGCTGAGGAATCGGAGTATAACTACGGTGCCTATATCCCTTTTATCGGGACGGTACGTGAGGAAGATGGGATTGAGGGGCTGAGTTTCGATGTGTATGAGCCGATTTTGTCGAGTTGGTTTGCTTCATGGCAAGTAAAGGCTGAGGCTCTTGGGGCAAAGCTCAAAATGGCGCACAGTCAAGGGGATGTATTGGTACATGAGAGCTCTTATATCGCGGCGGTATTCTCTCCGAAACGGCGTGTGGCATTGGAGATGATTGAGCAATTTGTTGAAGATTTTAAAGCCTCAGCCCCTATTTGGAAATACGATTTACGTGGCGGTGAGAGACTCTATGCGCGTGAACGCTCTACCGCGATTAGCGGTTTTGGGTTATTAGGGAGAGATTCATGATTTCGTATGAAACGTCTCAAAATATGATTAGTCTCCTCAGTATCGGCAATCTCCGAAGCGAGCGTGTTTTTTTAACGGCGGCATTGGGGCGTGTGTTGGCAGAGGATATTATCGCCGATAGTGATTATCCGCTGTATCCGACATCGGCGATGGATGGATACGCAATCCTCCACAGTGATTTAGGGGAATTTGATTCGCTCGAAATATGGGGAGACAACCCCGCAGGTGCCGATGAGGTTGGTGGGGTGATGAGCGGAATGTGCATTAAAACCTTTACGGGCTCATTAATGCCGCAGGGAGCCGATACGTTAATCCCTATCGAAAACGTCCGTGTTGAGGAGTCGCAAATCATTATCGAAAAACCGGTTCCACGTGGGTTTGCGGTTCGTCCAATCGCTGAGAGTTACCGTGAAGGGGAGATTTTGATTCCGCGCGGAACGACTCTCGGATTTGCGCAAATCGGTGTTTTAGCGGGGATTAACCGCGTTATGATACGTGTTGCTCAACGACCTCGTGTCGCGGTGATTGCTACAGGGAGTGAAATTCTCGATGTCGGTGAGACGATGCGTCATGCGGGGCAAATCCGAAGTTCCAACAGCTACACCCTCCAATCGTTGGTTCAACAGCTCGGAGGCGAACCGTTACAGATGGGGATTGTCGGTGATGATAAAAATGATATTATGGAACGGTTTGAAGAGGCATTGCGCTCAAGCGATATCGTTGTCAGTACCGGCGGTGTGAGTGTCGGCGATTACGATTTTGTCAAACACATCGTCCCAAAACTCGGTGCCGAAGTGATTTTTAAAGGTGTCAATATCAAACCGGGTCAACACGTGATGGTAGCGCAGAGAGGGTCAAAATTTATCGTCTCTCTCCCTGGATTTGCCTACTCTTCTACCGTTACCTTTATCCTCTACGCCGCACCGCTTATCGCACGGATGTTAGGGGTAGCTAATCCGTATGACGTGATCGAAGCGACGCTCAAAGTACCATTTGCCAAACGTTCCAACAAAAGCGAATTTACCGCGTGTAATCTGACGTTTGAAGATGGGCGTTATTGGGTCGATTTCGAGGGGAAAAAGACAGGCAGTTCTGCTATTTTGACCAATCTTCTTGGTAACTCGGGATTGATGATTTGTGGTGAAGAGGATGGGGATTTGGAAGCGGGGACACTCGTTCGCGTTATCAAACTATAATTTTGTCATCCTGAACTAGATTCAGGATCTTAGATTGCGGATCTACCCAAAAGGGCACGTGCAGTCCGCAATGACCAACTATTTCACTATCTTCGCTTTAATCGCCTCTTCTTCAATCATGTCTTTACGGTATTTGACCGCGACGATATTTTCAGTTTCATTGATAAACCATTCCGCGATATGCTCATGTTCCAAGCTATTTAATTTCTCCATATCGACATGATCCATCGAGATATAGAGATGGGAATATCTATGCGGGTTTTGCATTTTGAGTGTCCACAACAACCACAGCGTAGTGATTACGATCAACGCGATGGTGAACACTTCGCGGCTGGAGTACTGCAACGCAATTCCCGCCGCCGCTCCTCCGACAAACGTCATAAAATAAGCAAATCCGTTGGCGATACCGAGAGCGGCACCCTTTTGGTGTACTTTGGCGTATTTGGAAATCATCGATTGAACCAATGGTTCCATCATATTAAATGCCATAAAAAAGCTCACCACTCCGACGATAAATTCCCACCCTTTGGTCGCAAAGCCCATGAGGGTAAATGAGACGATGAAGAGGACGATGGAGATGAGGAAAATTTCACGCGGTTTATTGTATTTTTCGCCAAAAATAGCGGCGGGTCCCATCGCCAAAAGCCCCATCACCATTGCGGGGACAAATGCCTGCCAGAGATCTTTTTTATCCCATAAAAAACCGTATTCGGGATTGGTCAAAAAGATAGGGATAAGGACGAAAGAGACGGTCATCAGCCCTTTTTGCATCCCGTTGGTGATAATCATACTAAAGAGATTTGGATCTTTGAGAATATCTTTGGTCGTTGTGGTGGAATGGTAGATATGACGGATACGCGGAGGGGTCGGGACATTGGTAAAGAGGACGATCATCGATACAATCGACAAAACAGCTGCGATCCAAAACAATGATGAAAATCCAAACCCTGCGGCAAGGACGGGTCCGAGTGCCATTGCGGCGGCGAAACTGATTGCGATAGTTCCCCCCATAAGAGCCATCGCTTTACCGCGTGACTCTTCATTAACCAAATCGCTGATCATCGCGGGAATAACGGCACCGATAGCTCCTGCTCCTTGTAAAAATCGCCCCGCCATCAGAGTGTAAATATCGTTACTTACCGCACAGATGATGGAACCGACCAAGAAGATAACGAGTCCGAGGAGCAGTGTCGGTTTGCGACCGATTTTATCGCTCATGATTCCAAAAGGGACTTGAAAAATCGCCTGCGTCAAGGCGTATCCTCCGACGATAACACCGATAAGAAGTGGTGTAGCACCTTCAAGATTTAGCGCATAAGCCGATAGAACCGGAAGGACGAGAAAAAGACCAAAAAAGCGTAGCGATAAAATCGCGGAGAGTGGGAGAACCGTTTTAAACACCGTGCAACCTTAAATACGTTAAAATTTTCAGTATTATAATATACCCTTAGATGAAACGTCGGGTAAACACAGAACGTTAAAGTCTACTGTAAGGAATGAAATGAAAATCGTCTTGGCAACGTCAAATAAAGGGAAAGTTCGAGAGATAATTGAACTATTGCACGATCGGGAAGTTTTCCCTTATACCGATTTGATAGAAGGGTTTGAGATTATCGAAGACGGTGATACCTTTAAAGCCAATGCTTTGATTAAAGCGCGCGCTGTCTATAGGGCATTAGGGGATGAAAATGCGATTGTTGTTGCCGATGATAGCGGTATCAGCGTCGATGCATTGGACGGTGCTCCGGGGATTTACAGTGCTCGCTACGGCGGTGAGGGCTCGTGTGATCGGGATAATCTCCTTAAACTCGTGGAATCATTACAAGAAAAAGGGTTAAATACTTCTCCCGCTCACTATACGGCGGCGATTGCGATTGTTTCGCGAGAAGGGGAGAATTGCGTTCACGGGTGGATGCACGGGGATGTTATCACTGAGCTACGTGGCGAGAACGGATTTGGATACGATCCGATTTTTATTCCTGATGGATTTGAACAAACATTGGGTGAGTTGCCGAACGATATAAAAAAAGGGCTATCACACCGCTCTAAAGCGTTGGAATTGGCGAAGATTTTGATTGATCAGATCAAGTTTTTACGCTCTCACACCGGAAGCGCACTAACAAAATAAAAGAAGATAATCCCGACAACGATTCGGTAAATCGCAAATGGGACAAATGTATGACGGCTCACAAAACCGACAAACGCTTTGACGGTTGCAAATGCGAAGACAAATGCGGTGATAAAGGCGATGATGAGCATCGACCAATCATCCACGACAAGCTCATGGCGGTGTTTGATCAGATCATACGCGGTGGCGATAAACATCGTCGGAATCGCGAGGAGAAACGAAAACTCCGCTGCGCTTTTGCGGTTCAACCCCATAAACAACCCGCCGATGAGGGTGGCACCTGAGCGGCTTGTCCCCGGAACCATCGAGAGACTTTGGAAAAAGCCGATGGTAAATGCCTCTTTGATCGTTAGCTCGCTCAGATCTTTCCCCTCATCGATCGCTTTGTCCCGACGAAAATACTCGATAACTAAAAACAGAACCCCTCCCGCGATCAGCATGATACTCACTGTTTCAACACCGAAGAGGGCTTTAATATGTTTGTAGAGCAAAAATCCGAGTGCCCCTGTCGGAAGAAAAGCGATGGCGATTTTAAACCAAAGGGTTTTGTCTTGCATGAGGCGCTGTGCATATAAAAATAAAACGGCGAGGATGCTTCCGAGTTGAATGGAGACCTCGAACGCTTTGTGGGCGGCGGTTTGTTGTAATCCTAAAAGTTGTGAGGCTAAGATAAGGTGTCCCGTCGAAGAGATAGGCAAGAATTCGGTTATCCCCTCTAATGCACCCAAAATCAGCGAGTCAAATAATGTCATTAATACTCTTTTTCGTAGAATTTTAACACATGATTATTAACCTTAAACCTCCCCTAACCTCAACTAGGGTAAAATGCGCGGATTTATGACACTTTCCTCAAGGAATTTTTGAATGTTACTTTTTACTCCAGGCCCTACCCCTGTTCCTGAATCTGTTCGCGTTGCGATGGCAGGTGAGACTCTTCACCACCGTACTCCGGAATTTGAAGCGATTTTTGAGCGCACTCGCACATTGTTGTTTGAACTTCTCGGTATGGATGAGGTGTTGATGCTCGCTTCATCGGGCACGGGAGCGATGGAGGGGGCAGTGATTAACCTCGCACATTCTAAACTTCTCTCGATTAATTCGGGAAAATTTGGTGAGCGTTTCGGTAAAATCGCCGTAGCTCACGGGATCGCCAATGTGGAGATCAAACACGAATGGGACACTCCTGCTACAGTAGAGGAGGTGCAAGCGGCACTCGATGCAAACCCTGATATCGATGCGATTGCGATTCAAATCTGTGAAAGTGCGGGTGGATTGCGCCACAGTGTTGAAGCGATTGCACATGCGGTAAAAGCACACAACCCATCTATCATGGTAATTGCTGATGGTATCACGGCGGTGGGTGTTGAGAAAATCGACATAACCAATATCGACTGTTTGATTTCAGGGAGCCAAAAAGCGTTGATGCTCCCTCCGGGGCTTGCGATTATGGGTCTCTCCAATGCGGCGATTGAAAAAATGGGAAGCGGTAAAGGGTATTATTTTAACCTCGTTACCGAGATTAAAAATCAGCGCAAAAACACGACCGCATGGACGGCGGCAACGACGATTACCATCGGTTTAGAGTCGGTACTTAACCGTATCAAAGCCGAAGGCGGTTTGGATAAACTTTACGCCGATACGGCACGTCGCGCAAAAGCGACCCGTGAAGCGATGATAGCAATCGGTCTCTCTATCTATCCAACAGCTCCCGCTGATTCGATGACGACGGTAGGGGACGCAGAAGCGAAAAAAATCCGCTCAACTCTTAAAGCGTTCGATGTAAACGTCGCGGGTGGACAAGACCATATCAAAGATTCAATTTTCCGTATCAACCACATGGGTCTGATTGCTCCGTATGAAGCGTGTTGGGCAGCTAACGCGGTGGAATTGGCACTCGATAAAATGGGACGCCGTACCTATGACGGAACCGCTAACCGCGTGTTTAACACCGTTTATTTTGGACTCTAATATTATGGTATTTGAACACGAAATCCCTGAGGGTTCCAAGCTCTACTTTGCCGCTACGGCAAAGACTAAACGACTCATCGAAACCAAAGCGAGCACACTTTTGAGCGATGCCGGATTTGAAGAGATCATTACACCGCTGTTTTCATATCATCAGCACATGAGTGTTTGCGATCAGCGTGAATTGATCCGAGTTAATGACAGCGAAAATCATCCGATCAGCCTCCGTGCTGATTCGACGATCGATGTCGTCCGTATCATCAACAAACGCCTCGGCGGTAATACGGAACACAAAAAATGGTTCTATATTCAGCCGGTGTACCGTTATCCTGCTGATGAGCAGTATCAAATCGGGGTTGAGATCATTGATGAGTCCAATCTCTCAGTTGCCCTTACTCAAGCAACGCGGATTTTAAACGTGTTGGAGATGAAGCCGTTATTGCAAATATCTAATATTAATATTCCACGACTCCTTACCGAGATGTTGGATTTGAATTTGGATGATTTTCGTCATGTGAACATCGAGAAATTTTTGTCCTTGAAGATTGATTGGCTTACCCGATTGGTTTACATGCAGCATGCTGATGAGATCGATGCTGTTGCCGCAATCGTCCCAGACGCGATCAAACCGGAGCTTTTGAAAATAAAAGAGCTCTGCGAAGGGCTCGAATATCCGAATGTAGTCATAGCCCCTTTGTATTACGCTAAAATGCTCTATTATGATGAGCTTTTTTTCCGTGTTATCGAGGCGAATGAAGTCTATGCGATGGGCGGACGCTATAAAAGCGATGAAACCGTTTCAGTCGGATTCGCCATTTACACCGATGCGTTGATTGACGCATTACACCAATAACATATTACTATAGGGAATGAGAATGAAAGCGGATTTAATAGTAGGGATTCAGTGGGGAGATGAAGGAAAAGGGAAAATCGTCGATTTACTCGCGCAAAAATACGATTGTGTTGCCCGTTACCAAGGGGGACACAATGCCGGTCATACCATCGTTGTTGATGGCAAAACCCATGCACTTCACTTGATTCCCTCAGGGATTTTAAATCCTAAAGCAATCAATATCATCGGTAACGGTGTTGTTGTCTCTCCGGAAGCGTTGATCAAAGAGATGAAGCAGTTTGATAACCTCCTCGGACGTTTGTTTGTCTCTGAGTCGGCACACATGATCTTGACGTTTCACACGTTGATTGACCAAGCCAAAGAGAAACTTCGTGGTGAAAAAGCGATCGGTACGACGGGTCGAGGTATTGGACCAGCCTACAGCGAAAAAATCGCCCGTGCAGGATTTCGCCTCGGAGAACTTCGTGATGTTGCAACTTTGACGAACCGTGTTATGGAATATTTCGAGCAAAACAGTGCAATTTTTCAAGCATTGAATATCAAATTACCAAGCCGTGAAGAGCTAACCGAAGAGTTAACAATATTTGCTGAAGCATTAGTTCCATTTTTGGCGAATACGACGCAGATGGCGTGGAAACTTATGGATGAGGATAAAAAAATCCTCCTAGAGGGTGCTCAGGGGACGATGCTCGATATCGATCACGGAACCTATCCGTATGTTACGAGTTCATCGACCATTTCAGCGGGTGCGTGTACGGGTCTTGGGGTGAATCCAAAAGACATCGGCAAAGTGACAGGGATTGTCAAAGCGTATTGTACCCGTGTCGGAAACGGCCCTTTCCCAACTGAAGATCATGGTGAAATCGGTGAGCGTTTGCGTAAGCAAGGGCATGAGTTTGGAACCACTACGGGTCGTCCTCGTCGTTGCGGATGGTTTGACGCGGTAGCATGTCGCTACGCGAGCCGTTTGAACGGATGTGATGATCTCTCTATTATGAAACTCGATGTACTTGATGGCTTTGATGAAATCCAAGTATGTGTCGGATATGAAGTCAACGGCGAAGTGATCGACTATATGCCGCTTGATCTTGAGAACGTTAAACCGGTCTATAAAACATTTGCAGGTTGGGATAAAACTGAGGGTGTCCGTAACTTTGATGATCTTCCAGAAACGGCACAAATCTATCTAAAAGCACTCGAAGAGTTGACGCAAACTAAAATCGGTATGATTTCCACCTCACCGGATCGAAACGACACTATTGTTTTTTAAATAATAGGGGTAATTTATCTCGTAAGAAGCTTATCTAACTCCGAAGGAGTGATTCGATGAAGTCAAAATACACTCCATTGGTCAAGCTCAAAAAAAAAGAGCTTGACCGTGTTGAGCGTGATCTTATTGCCGCTAATAATCGTATCAAGCTTGCTACCAAACTTTGTGAAGAAGCATACATGCTTCTCCAGTCTCTTTCTTTGCCTACCAGCGGTAGTATCAGTGAATTTACCCAAGCACAAATGTTATTTCAAGCGCAACATCAAGAGATAGAAAACTGCAATCTTAATCTTGCAAAAGCTCAACACTATCAACTCTTAATCCAACAACAATTTAAAGAGGCGATGATTGAGTATGAAAAGTTTAAATACCTTGAAATGCAAGAACTACAAGCCCATAGTGCAAAAATTAAAAAAGAAGAGGCTAAAATGCTCGATGAAATCGGGGTGATGACCCACAAAAGAGAGCCTTTATGAAAATTTTACTTCTCCTTATAGCGGCTTATGGGATTGTTTTTGGTGCCCAAACAAAATCATACGAATGTACAAAAGTATTTGAATCTCGAAAAAATGAGCTTTTATTGGAGCTTGAAAAAATTGATGAGCAAAAGCAATCACTTGATGCATTGAAGCGGGCAACAGAAGATTTATTAAAGAAAAAAGAGGCAATGGTTCAGGGGAAAGGGTCTGCGGTTGACCAAAAGCTTGCTGAAATCAAATCACGTGAAGAGTCAACCAAAAAAATGGTTGATGAAAACAAAAAAGTATTAGAAGAGATGAAGCAACTTAAAAGTGATAAAGTCTCTCAAACCTTTGCGAAAATGAAACCGGGTGCAGCAGCAGCTATTTTTGCCGATATGAAAACCGCTGATGTAGCGGAAATCATGGGGACATTAAATTCTAAAGTTGTTGGGCAAATATTAGCGAAAATGGATCCGAAAAAAGGGTCTGAGATAACAGCCGCCTTGCGTGCCTTGCCACCAGAAAAGAAAAAATAATGTGGAGAAAACTGTGTGGTCATTTTGACTATACTGATACGCACTCATTCGGTAAAAACTTACTGTATCGCTTGTGGGTATGGTGGTGTTTAAAAGCGGTCGGATCAATGAGTTTCATCACCCTATTTTTTGTCCTTTACTTTTATCTATTAACGCACCATTATTTTTATGTAACAGTTATTCCAGCTACTGTGATGGACGAATGGATATCGTTTAACGGCTCATGGCTCTATTTTTACCTCTCATTATGGGTTTATGTATCTTTGCCGCCAGCATTAACTAAGAGCAAAAAAGAGTTATTACAGTACGGAGTGTATGCTGCAATCCTCTCGTTAATCGGGATATTTTTTTATATCTTTTTTCCTACGACAATCCAGCAAAACAGTGCTGATTGGGGGGGATCAGCCGATATGATTTGGCTTAAATCAATGGATATGGGGGGGAATGCATTCCCTTCGATGCACGTAGCGAGTGCTTTCTTCTCTTTTATTTGGCTCAATTATCAGTTAAAACAGATGCGGGGCGGTAAAATATTGTATGCACTTAGTTTCCTTTGGTGTTGCGCAATAATCTACTCCACGTTAGCGGTAAAACAGCACCTTTTTATTGATGTTATCGGAGGGCTTATTTTAGGGGGAAGCGTTGCTTTGGTGACATTGCGTTATCACACAAAAACTTTCTAAGCCATTTTAGAGGACATCTTTAGTACAATACCAAAAAAGTATCATCATTAGGGCAAATCATGAAAGTTTCACTCGCGCATATTCCCCATATTTCAAGTCGCATTGCCGTAGATCTCACCCGTAGCGGATTGGTTACGATGACACATGGTCTTGAGGCAACAGCACATGAAGCTGAAAAGATCTTAATTGAGAGTGTTAAGCGTGAAATGGCACTTGAAGAAAAAGTTAAAGAGATTGTTAATGCTAATGGAGAGCAAATCGATTATTATCTTGCCGATGAGCGACAACTCTTTTTTATGATCAAGAAAAAATTAGCCCCTGAATTTGGGGTTATTTTGTCGTATGAAGATCGTTACTCCGATATTGCACACAAAATTCTTGATCAATTATATGAAGAAGATTTGATTCACTATGATGTGAGTGAAAATCGTATAAAAAATATTATTTACGATGCAATGACCACGTTTATCGCCGATGCGAGCGAGATTGAAAATGCGGTGTATGAGAAAATCAAAAGCTATAAGCGTCGTCTCATTCCAGGGACGGATGAATATGAGATCATGTATGAGAAATTATACAAAGATGAATTAACGAGAAGAGGGATGGCATGATGCGAAATGTGTGGATTTATCTCGAAAACGGTATCTATTTAGAGGCAAAAAGTTTTGGAGCGGATACAACCAGTGTCGGTGAAATCGTTTTTAATACGTCGATGAGTGGGTATCAAGAGATTATTTCTGATCCATCGTATGCGGGACAATTCATCACTTTTACAATGCCGGAAATCGGTAACGTCGGAGTAAATAGTGAAGATATGGAGAGTGCTCATGCCCATTGTAAAGGGGTGCTTGTTCGTCAGTACCAGCCTCACCACTCCTCTTTTCGTGCAGAAGAGGCATTGCATACGTTTTTAGAAAAACACGGTGTTATCGGTATTTGTGATATTGATACCCGTTATTTGACTAAAATGCTCCGAACTGAGGGGGCAATGATGATGGTTGCATCAACACAAGTTTCAGATAAAGAAGAGCTCAAAAAGATTTTAGAAAACTCACCACGTATCGAACAGGTAAACTACATCGAAGAGGTGAGTACTAAAGCAGCCTACAAACATACCAGCGGTGTGTATGATCCGTTTAGCTTTCGTTACAATGATGCACCTGCACCAAAAGCACGTATTGCGGCTATTGATTTCGGTGTAAAACGTAATATCCTCAATGAACTCACTCAAGCAGGTCTCGAAGTTGAAGTGTTGCCGAATAGTTTTAATGGCGATGAGTTGATAGCACGCTATGAGAATAAAGAGATCGATGGAGTTTTCCTCTCGAACGGTCCGGGAGATCCATTGGTCTTAAAAAAAGAGCAAGATGAGATCAAGAAACTGATCGCACATAAAGTTCCATTATTTGGTATTTGTTTAGGGCATCAGTTGCTCAGTATAGCTCATGGGCACGATACTCATAAACTTAAATTCGGTCATCACGGCGGGAATCATCCAGTCAAAAATCTTAAAACAGGGATGGTTGAGATTACTGCACAAAATCATAATTATAATGTTCCTGAATCAGTCCGTGAGATTGCCGATGTAACCCATGTAAATCTTTTTGATAATACAATCGAAGGGCTTCGTTATAAAGATGCTCCGGTATTTTCGGTACAGCACCATCCAGAATCAAGCCCGGGTCCTAAAGAGAGTCGCTATATCTTTAACGAATTTCTTCAACTTATTCAACGCTAATACAATATATAGGGGAAAATTCCCCTTCCTCTGAGATACACAAACTTTCAAGTGTTACTTTTTCACCTCTATTTCTTTAATAAATCTTAATATTATCCATTTGTTACAATAGTGTTAAGAAATTTTAATTTTTTAAGATTAGTTAAAAGAACCCATTGCTATCATTAGAGTGTCTAATAGCCTATAAATGTTACATTTGTGTTAAGAAACATAATATAGGCTTTTATGCTTTGAATCTTTAAGGAGGTCGTAAATGGAGAATCGTCCATTGGAGTATGATTACACGGTTGCTAAGTGGTTTATGCTTGTAACTGTTGTTCTCGGTATTGTCGGGATGCTTGTCGGCGTAATTTTGGCGTGGGAAATGGCATTTCCTGCTGTTAATACCATTGCGGGATCAGGAGTGGCAGAATATACAAACTTCAGCCGTCTTCGCCCGCTACACACTGACTCAGTCATTTTTGGATTTACCCTAAGTGGTATTTGGGCAACATGGTATTACGTCGGTCAACGTGTACTAAAAGTATCTATGGCAGAATCAAAATTTTTGATGTTTCTTGCTAAATTGCATTTTGCACTTTACATGGTAGTCGTAGTTGCTGTTGTCGGCACATTGTTACTTGGTGTTTCAACAGGTAAAGAGTATGCTGATTTTGAATGGCCAATTGATATCGGAGTGGTATTGGTATGGGTTATTTGGGGTATGTCAATTTTTGGTTTGATCGGAATTCGCCGTGAAAAATCATTGTACATCTCTATTTGGTATTACATTGCAACATTCCTTGGGATTGCAATGTTGTATCTTTTCAATAACATGGAAATTCCAACCTATTTTGCTTCAGGCGGAGTTGGTGCGTGGTATCACTCAGTTTCAATGTACTCAGGTACTAATGATGCGTTGGTACAATGGTGGTATGGACACAATGCGGTTGCGTTCGGGTTTACTGTACCTATCGTTGCAATGATCTATTACTTCCTTCCAAAAGAATCAGGCCAAGCGGTTTATTCGTATAAATTGTCTCTCCTTGCGTTCTGGGGATTGATGTTTGTTTACCTATGGGCAGGCGGACACCACTTGATCTACTCTACAGTACCGGATTGGATGCAAACCATGGGTTCTGTATTCTCGGTTGTATTGATTCTCCCATCATGGGGTTCTGCGATCAATATGCTCTTGACAATGAAGGGTGAATGGCAACAAGTAGCTGCAAGTCCATTGATTAAATTCATGATCTTGGCTTCTACATTCTATATGTTCTCTACTCTTGAAGGTCCGATCCAAGCGATCAAATCAGTTAATGCTTTGGCGCACTTTACAGACTGGATCGTTGGTCACGTACATGATGGTGTTCTTGGATGGGTTGCGTTCATGATTATGGCTGCATTGTTCCACATGGCTCCACGTGTATTCAAACGTGAGATCTATTCTAAATCGTTGATGAACACACAATTCTGGATTCAAACTCTTGGTGTTGTATTGTATTTCACCTCTATGTGGATTGCAGGTATTACACAAGGTATGATGTGGCGTGCACACGATGAATTCGGTAACCTTGCTTACTCATTCATCGATACAGTAACTGTATTGCATCCATATTACACTATTCGTGCTGTTGGTGGTACATTGTATCTTGTAGGTATGTTCTTGTGGGCGTACAATATGTACAAAACAATGACAAGTGCTCGTCGTGTTGAAGAGAGTGAACTTCAAAACGCATCGCCTATGGGCGCATAATTAAGGAGGGGAAAATGTTTCACTGGTTAGAGAAAAACCCGTTCTTTTTTGCGGTTGCGGTGTTCTTAACGATTGCGTTTGCAGGTCTTATTGAGATCTTGCCAAACTTTGCACAGGCATCACAGCCTGTAGTTGGTACAAAACCATATACAACTCTTGAGTTGGCTGGACGTCATATCTATATTAAAAACAACTGTATGGGATGTCACTCTCAACTCGTTCGTCCGTTTAAATCAGAAACTGACCGTTACGGTCACTACTCTTTGAGCGGTGAGTATGCGTATGATCGCCCATTCCTTTGGGGTTCAAAACGTACTGGTCCGGATTTGATGCGTGTAGGTAACTACCGTACAACCGATTGGCACGAAAATCATATGAAAGATCCAGCAGGAGTTGTCCCTGGTTCAATCATGCCGGCATATAACTGGATGTTTAAAAATACTGCTGATCTTGATACAGCATATGCTGAACAAGTAACAGTAAATAAAGTGTTTGCTACACCTTATAACACTGAAATTCCAATGGCTGATGGTTCAAAAGCAACTGTTGCTTTGGCAGATTCAGTTGAGGGTGCTCGTGCGGCAGCGTTAGAAGAAGCGAAACTTGTTGCAGCAGATATGAAAGATCAAGATGTTAAAGATGCGGTTGCAGCGGGACAGGTTCCTGAAATCGTTGCACTTATTGCGTACCTTAACAGTTTGAAATAAGGATTGACGTGGACATTGCAACACTTCAAGCATACGGTTACTTTTTCTTCACCGCCTTCTTGGTGGCAGTGTTGTATGGGTATATTTATCACCTATACAGCTCTCAGAAAAAAGGGGAACGTGATTACGAGAAGTATGGCAATCTAGCGCTAAATGATGAGATCACCGATCAGCCGATCGAGGAGATCTCAAAAAACGATGAGACAAAAAAGTAGGAGGCATAAATGAATAAGACAGTATTAGCTGCTATCATAGTTGTAATTGCAATGCTTGGCTTCACATACGTTGCTGTTGGTTCTGCCGGCGGTATGGGTGGAGAAGGTGACTGGGTAAATAAACTCGCTGTTCTTGGTGCGGTTGTTCTCGTTATCATTACATCATTTGTAGTTACTAAATATGTTCGCCAAATGCAAAACGATCGGGCAGGTGGTAAACTTGCGGATGAAAACTGGGATGGAATCGGTGAATATAAAAACGAACTTCCATTTGGTTGGGCGATTATTTTCTTTGGTTTGGTTATTTGGGCGATTTGGTATTTCCTTGCGGGATATCCAGTTGGTACGTATTCACAAATCGGTGAATACAATGACGAAGTTGCGGCACATGATGCAAAATTCAATGAGCAGTACAAAAATATGGATGATGCTACATTGAATGCAATGGGTGAATCTGTATTTATCGTTCAATGTGCACCATGTCATGGTTTACAAGCTGACGGTATGAATGGAAAAGCAGCAGATTTACATGTACGTTTGGCTGAAAAATCAATCAAACATGTTGTCATGAACGGTTCAAACAATAACCTTTTGGGAACCAATATGCCAATGCCGGATCGTAATGGTTTGATGAACTCAAACACTAGCGCTCTTATTACTGATGCAGAGATCGATGCAGTAACAAAATATGTTGCTGGTGGATTAAAAGGTTCTGTGGGTGCTGATGTATTCGCAGGAACATGTGCGGCGTGTCATGGACCAGATGGTAAAGGTATGGATATGGTTGCTCCAAATATCGCTGAAATGTCTCCAGCAATGGTAGATATGGTTCTTCATCACGGTAAAAAAGGTGCGATCGGTGCAATGCCAGCATTCACTAACCTCACAGAAGTTCAATATAAAGCTCTTGGCGCATACGTCAGTAGCTTGAGCAAATAAGGAGTAAAGAATGGAAGGTCGTAGTATTTTTTCTATTCATGGGATCACAGGAATGTTGATCGCTACTGTTCTATTACTCTCTATCCTCGCAGGCTTAACGGTCTGGGGATTGGGCGTTCAACAAGCAAACTCAGGTAAGTTCTACACAGTAGAAAAAGAAAAAGAGATCAAGATGTTTAGCACCGAAAATGCTGCTCATCGGGTCGAAGTAAAGTAAGGGGTTTAATATGGCAAGTATCATGGATAAACTCATCACAATAGCATTGGTGGTTTCTGCAGCGGTAACGTTGTGGGCGGTTTTAACTCCGAATCACCTTTACGTCGGATAAGGGTAGCTTTTGTTATTCTCACGAGGGCTTGCGGCCCTCATCCTAGCAGTAACTTTTTTCTCACCACTTCATGCTGAATTTTTATATAAAGACGATGTTGTAAAAAATCCAAATTTTAAAGATCAAATCGAGTCAATAGGTAAAGAATTAAAAGCTAAAACAGGTGTAACTCTTTATTTGGTAATGGTTCGTGATTTGGAAAACAATGAATCGATTAGTGATTACGAAAAGCGTATTAGTGCAGAGTCGAATGATTCTGTCGTTATTATGACGTTCGTGGAATTACAAAAAGAAGTTGATATTTTAGCGCGTCCTGCGTCTTTATATAAAGATTTTAATAAGGCACAAATATTAAGTCCTAATGCGACATTTGTTGGAGCTATGGTAAGTTCGGTTATGTTTGCACGATCATGGAATGATGCTAAAGAGCTGCTTTCAAATAGCGGAGGGACAGTTTTGCCGATTTTAGCCGAACGTGCTAAAGGGGATGAAATTATTTCGAAATACTCTGTTGCAATGTATAACGGATATGCCGATGTTGCTGAACAAATTGCGGCTTCTCATGGGCAAACGCTGAGTTCATCTGCTGGAAGTGGAAGTCAAATTTTTATTGATATTATACGTTTAATTTTTTACGGTACTATACTCTACGCTTTGGGTATCTATTTCTGGAGACGTTTTTTTAAAAAGAGAGAACAAAAGTGAGTAATATAGATAAAAGTGCCGGTAAAAAATGGCCATGGATTATTGGGATATCCACATTAATCGTTATTGGATTTGGTGCTTCAACAATCAAAGTAGCTATCAATAATCCGGTTGAATTGTCGGACTATGGGATGCAAACTTACCAAAGCTACGATTCACATGCTAATGATATTATCAAAGCCAAGATTGCATTTGATCAAAATTATACACTCTCTTTTTTAACTCCTCAGATTACAGAAAAAGGGACGGTTATCCAATATGCTCTTACGGACAAATCGGGTAAAGCGATTAATGATGCACAATTTGAAGTTGTTATGACCCGTCCCGATACAACAAAATGCGATATCAATATAACAGAGCCAACGGTTGAAAATGGAAAGTATACCTTTAAAGCGGTAGACCTACCAAAAGTAGGTCGATGGGATATTCTTGCAAAAGTTTCGGTTGGAAACAACCAACGTTTTTACAATATCAAAGCCGATACTCGCAATCCAAGCACGTTCGAGTTTTAAGCTATCTTCTCTCTTCCGTGTTCACTCACGGAACTTCTCTATTTTCTTTCAAAATGACATAATTTTTTATTACTCTAAATTTTTGCGTATAATGAGGCTCATTGATAATCATTCGTAAAAATACAATATTATAAAATTTACAAAGTTTATTGTCTATATTTTGTTATTTAGGAAAGTTGATATGCAATCACAACTCATTGTTTTTCCAACATCCCGTTCAATCCGAGAAACACTGCGTGGGTATGGTGATGGATTTTTGCCTACCACTCTGGGGATGGGCGATTTTTTAGATCGCTCTGTTCGCGGGGGTGGTAAGATTGTCCCTGATGATGATTTGAGACTTCTCGCCCTCCATGAAGCGACCAATTTTTCTGCGTTTGATACGTTGCACATTGAGCGAAACTTTTTTACGTTTATCCAAAATTCAACCTATATTTTCCGTTTTTTCGAAGAGCTTAGTGGTGAGATGGTCTCGATAGAGGCGTTGGAGGGGGCGGATGTATACGGTGAATACGAAGAGCATATCGCTATCTTAAAAAAACTCTGGTGTGAGTATCAAAAGATTGTTGATTCACGAGGGTGGAGTGATCCAATATTTTCAAAATCCATTATCGAAATAAACGAGGGGTATCTTAGGGGATTTGAGAAGATAACACTCCATGTAGAAGGGTATTTAAGCCGATATGAGTTGGAGGTTTTAGAGGCGTGTTCTCATGAAGTAGAGGTGGAGTGTCTCTATCATGCTACGACGTACAATGAAAAAATGTCGAGTCGTTTTCGTGAATATGGTTTGGAGGTCGAGGAGGGGTATAGCTATCACTGGAGCCTCTCCACTCATGAAGTAGTGAGTAAAGTGCCATTAGCTCCACTCAAAGAGATGTCGTGTGAGATATTTCAACACCGACTGACTCAAATCGGATTTATCAAAGCTCAGATACAGATGATGGTAGAGGGGGGAATTTCACCGGATCAGATTGTGGTGGTCGTCCCTGATGAATCGTTTGTTCACTATTTGAGAGTGTTTGATACTGAGGGAAATCTGAATTTTGCGATGGGGGAGTCGTTAGAGCGTGAGAGGGTGGTGATGGATATCGAAGCGGTGGAGCTTTTTATCAAAGAGCCAAGCGTCGAAAACAGTGCCCGATTATCGCGTATCGATACGGAATTGGTGGAGTGGCTTAAGGGGCATTATTATCAGCCGTTTGTCCTAGATGATTTACGGATACTCTCGACGATGATGATAGGCTCAGCGACACGCGACGAGGTAAAAAGTCTCATCCAAGAAGAGGTTGAGAAGTTTAAATCGATAGCCGAGGCGTTGCGCGAGCATGAGTTTAAATCGGGATTGCGGATTTTTTTGAGTCGGCTCAAAAATCGAACCATCGATGATGTCGGTGGGGGAAAAATTACGGTTATGGGGTTATTGGAGACGCGCGGTGTCTCGTATGATGGGGTAATCGTGGTCGATTTTAATGAGGGGTATGTCCCCCATCGTAGCCAAAAAGATCTTTTTTTAAATACCAAAACGAGACGGATTGCCGATTTACCCACCAGCTATGAGCGTGAATCACTCCAAAAACACTACTACTGGATGTTGTTTCAACGTGCTCAAAAAGTGGCGATTGGGTGTGTTCAAAATACCGAAACGATTCCATCACGTTTTTTACTCCAGTTGGGGATTGCGACCCATCCTGCCCAAAGCGATTTTGGAGAAATTGTATTTGGTACGGTATCACTACGAGGGGTTGAGCCGCGAGAGATTGAGGGGAGATACGATTTTCGTGCACATCCCCTCTCATCGAGCGGATTAAAGAGCTTTTTAACCTGTAAACGGCAGTTTTATTATAAATACATTGACAAAATAAAAGAGCATGAACAGCTTCAGGATTTGAGTAAAGAGCGTGATATCGGCAATGCTCTCCATAATGCCTTAGAGAGGGTATATGCCGATAAATCAAGCTATGAGAGTGCCACAGACATTAAAGAGGCACTACGAGCGGTGTTGGATGAAAAAGGGGAAAAAGATGCGATGGAGCGTTACACCAAAGCGTTATGGATTGAAAAACTGGACCCTTTTTATGAGCATGAGATAGCGCGATTCGAGGAGGGGATACGGGTAGCGTATCATGAGAAAGAGGCTCGAAAAGTAGTCGAGGGGATAGAATTGGTCGGGCGGATTGACCGAATCGATAGAAGTGTAGAGGGGCTAGAGGTTTTGGATTATAAAACCGGTCAATTTGCCGATACCAAGCGTGAACCCAAAGAGGAGGATAGTGATTACCAGCTCTCCATCTATGCCCTTTTAGCAGAAGAGTTTGGTAAGGTGAGCCGTTGCGGTTATTATGACCTCCAAAACGGGACGATTCATTATGAGCAATTTTTGGAGGAAAAAATAGCGAAATTACGAGAAATTCTCCAAACTTTAGCAGGGCAACAAGAGTGGAATTGGATGATGTGCGAGGAGCTCAAACATTGCCGTTATTGCCCCTATGCAACCTTGTGCCAAAGGGATTTGTAATGGGACATTTTGAACCTTTTTTAGCCTATGAGGCGAGTGCGGGATCGGGCAAAACGTTTAACCTCGTCGTCCGGTATTTGAGTTTATTGTTTATGGGGGAAGATGCCGGATCGATTACGGCGTTGACCTTTACCAACAAAGCGGCAAACGAGATGCGTCAACGGGTGATTGAGACATTACGCTCCCTAGAGAAGCGAGGTGAGCTTACTGAGATTTCCAATGTGAGCGGTTTAAGTAGTGATGAGATACTCAAAAGACGGGATGGAGTTCTATGGAAATTACTCCGCTCCGATATGAAAATTTCGACAATTGATACCTTTTTCGGGACGATTTTGCGAAAATTTGCCCTTAATGCGGGGATTATGCCTACGTTTAGTGCTCTAAATCAACACCATGAGGTGAAATTTCTCAAACGGTTTCTCCATGAGATAGAGACACAGCATCAGATGGAGCCGTTAATCCAACTCTCACTGCTGAGCTCCAAACGACTCAACGATATTTTTAGCCTCCTCTCATCGCTCTACGCCAAACACAAGGAGCTAGAGGGGGTATCGTTAACTCCTTATAGGGTAGATGATACGTCGATTGAGAAAGCGATGGAGTGTGCCTATGCTCTCGCAAAAATGATGGAAGACAAACCTCTCAGTGAGCGTGCTCGAAAAACGATGCAGTTTGAGAGTTATGAGGAACTACTCCAAAAGACATGGGTATTTAAGCCCTCGATGGAGTATTGGGATTTTAAAAAGGTGTACGAACCCCGTATGGATGGTTTATTGCGGGAGATACAAGAATCGATTGCGTCGCAGATGCAAACCTATGAGGGGGAGTTTTTAGAGGCACTGTTTCGGATTTTAAAAATCTATATCCACAGCCGTCAAAATTTGATACGGCAAAATAACGAGCTTACCTTTGATGATATTACCCTCATGGTGCATGATTTATTGCGTAGAAAGTTAGAGAGTGAATTTCTCTATTTCAGACTCGATGGGGAGATGAAGCATCTGTTGTTGGATGAGTTTCAAGACACCAGTGTGTTGCAGTTCGATATTTTGCGTCCCCTTATCGAAGAGATTGCCGCCGGAATCGGGATAAACGAGGGGGGAAGTTTTTTCTTCGTCGGAGATGTCAAACAATCAATTTACCGTTTCCGAGGAGGGGTGAGTGCCCTCTTTTACGAAGTGGCGGAGTGTTTTAATGTACAAGTAAAGGCGCTGGAAGTCAACTACCGCTCCGCTTCTTGTATCGTGGAGTTTGTTAACCGCGTATTTGAGAGTTCAATGAAACGGTATATTTCCCAAAAATCACCCGAAGAAAAAAAAGGTGGATACGTCGAAGTAGTTGTGGATGAAGAGCCGCTACGTGCGTTGTTAAAAGAGATTACTATCCTTTTGTCATTGGGGATATCGTACAACGATATTGCGGTGTTGTGTGTGACCAACTCCGATGCCTCACGGGTGCAAGAGCTTTTAGAAGAGCACCATATCCATGTGGTGAGTGAAGCAACCTCTCTGCTGATTCATCAACGAAGTGTCCAAGCGGTGATTGAGTATTTACGTTATTGTTATTTCAATCATGAGATTTATCGTCACAACTGCGCGACACTGATTGGGTGCGAGGTAGAGAGTATTGAGCGTCATAGTATTGTGGATGTGTTGAGCCAATCCATCGACTTTATCCGACACCACGCACTCGGAGATAAAAGTGCCCTTTTGTTTATCGAAAAACTGAGTCAGTATCGTGATATCGAAGCGGTCATCTTTGAGATAGAGAGGCTTGAAGCGACGTCGGCACAGAGTGATTTGGAGGGTGTCCGTATTATGACGGTTCATAAATCCAAAGGGTTAGAGTTCGAACACGTCATCGTACTGGATCGTTTGGGGCAGATGAAAAGTAGAAATAATCCGCTGTTGTACGAGTATGACGGGGTGAGTTTAACCCATCTCTTTGTGCGGACAAAAGGGCGCGAAGTTTTGGATCAAAACTACCAAAGGGCTCTCGAAAAAGAGGAGGCATTGGCAAACGAAGATCAGCTTAATGCCCTCTACGTTGCCCTAACTCGAGCGGTTGAATCGTTGGTAGTGATTGCCAAACCTAAATCATCATGGTTTGAGCCGTTACAACTCACACCAAACCATTGGGGAGAGCGGGAACACAAACACAAAGAGAAAAAAGAGATAGTACCGCTAAAACCGTTTGATTACCACCACCTCTCATATGGGAACCAAGAGGAGTTTGTCGCATCCCTGCAAGCCGATGAACACGATTATGAGGCGATACAATACGGCTTGGCACTTCACTATGCATTGGAGATGATGATTCAATTTGACACTCAATCAATACCTCTGTCCGTAGAAGCGGCTAAAAAACGTTTCGGAGCTTTTATCGGTGGGGATAAACTGGTTTCATTGGAAAAAACATTGAGTGCGCTTGTCTCGAATGAGACATTTAAGAGATTGACGCGTGGGAAACACTACAAAGAGCAACGGTTCTTTTTTAAAGAGCAGATGCGGGTGATTGATTTATTGGTAGAGGATGAAGCGGGGCATTGGGTCGTTATCGATTATAAAAGCGGTAGTGAGAAAAGTGGTGAGCACGAAGCGCAAGTGCGTGGATACATGGAAGCGGTCAAGGCATTAAGCGGGGGGGAGGTATCGGGCTATCTCTGTTATCTCTCCGAAAATGATGTCCTTATAAAAAACTTAATTTAAGTATATTATAAGTTTATATGGGTACAATTTCGCCACTATTTAGACTACAAAAGGAGGCTCACAATGAAATTTACTAAAATTGCAACACCTGAGCAAATCGAACGTAAATGGGTTTTGATTGACGCAGAGGGGAAAACATTCGGTCGTATTATGACGGACGTTGCAACTCGCCTTCGCGGAAAAGACAAACCTTACTTTACCCCAAATGTTGACTGTGGTGACTTCGTTGTTATCATTAACGCTGAAAAAGCAATCATCAACGGTAACGGTAAAACGGCTACTAAAACGTATCACCGTCACACAGGTTACTTTGGTAACGTAAAAAGCGAAAAATTTACTGAGCTTTTGGCAACAAACCCAGAAAAAGTTTTCAAACTTGCCGCTCGCGGTATGCTTCCTAAAACAAAATTGGGTCGCGCAATGATCAAAAAATTAAAAGTCTATGCAGGTGCGGAACATCCACACTCAGCACAGATTTCTAAGTAAGGATAAACGATGGCAAAAACATATGCAACCGGCAGAAGAAAAACATCGATCGCAAAAGTATGGTTGACTCCAGGTACTGGTAAAATCACTGTAAACGGTCTTTCACTTGATGCATGGCTTGGTGGTCTTGAAGCGAAAAAATTGCGTGTAACGCAACCTCTTTCATTGGTTAAACAAGACACTTCAGTTGATATCAATGCAACTACTACAGGTGGCGGTTTCTCAGGTCAATCTGATGCACTTCGTCACGGTATCTCTCGTGCACTTTGTACTTACGATCCTGCTTTCCGTGCGGTTCTTAAACCATTCGGTATGCTTACACGTGACTCACGTATCGTTGAGCGTAAAAAACCAGGTCTTCGCAAAGCACGTCGTTCTCCTCAATTCTCAAAACGTTAATGGTTCCTTGGGAACTATTAAAAGTTTCCTCGAAAACGTTAATCGTTTACTCTTCCCTTCTTTGGGGAAGAAATTTCTTCTAAACATTCTCATCTATTTTCACAAGATATAATTATATTTATTTTATAACTGAAAGTTATTCTTTATGAATTAATTTTATAGGCGATTATCCGAAATTTATGTATCATTCGTTACTTTTTTTATTGGAGATTCATTGTTTTCTCGTAAATCCAAATCATCAGGCGTGAAATCACGTACACTTATCCTCAGCGTTGCTTTATTTTTAACCCTTGCTACAAACGGAGCTTTTTTTAAACACGTATTAGAGGTCTATCCATGGACACTTCATACTGCACCTATGATTATCTCATTAGGGGTTGTTTTAATGGGGGCTATTGTCATATTATTGACTTTGTTTAGTTCCCGTTATCTGCTAAAACCATTTTTGATTACTGTTTTATTATTGTCTTCGCTGGTTACCTATTTTATGAATAGTTATGACATTATTGTTGATACCCATATGATTGAAAATATTTTACAAACCAATATCCACGAATCGAGCGATTTGTTGAGCATTAAACAAGTGTTGTATTTTCTCATTTTGGGTGTTATCCCTTCGATTGTTGTCTATCGTGTGAAAATTGCCAAAACGACATTTAAGAGTACTGTGATCGAAAGTCTCCAAAATATTTTGGTTGCTTTGGGGGTTATGGCTATACTTATTTTTTCGTTCAGTAAATTTTATACTTCCTTTTTTCGAGAACATAAGCCACTTCGTTACTACACTAATCCAACATTCTATCTTTACACGATAGGTCAATACGTTCACCAATCATTTTCTCATAAGATGAGTGGGCTTCAGCAACTAGGGATGGATGCGAAGGTGAATGACTCCACCCATCGAAAATTGGTTGTTTTGGTTGTGGGTGAAGCGGTACGATGGGACCATTTTTCATTAAACGGCTACACTCGTGAAACAAATCCGTTACTTAAAAAAGAGGATATTATTAATTTTACAGAGTTTACCTCGTGCGGGACGGAGACGGCGGTATCGGTTCCATGTATGTTCTCCTCTTTGGGGAGAGCAGATTATGATAAAGATGTAGCGGAACACACCGAAAATGTTTTGGATGTATTAAAACATGCGGGGACAAATATTTTGTGGAGGGATAATAACTCCGATTCCAAAGGGGTTGCCCTTCGTGTAGCGTATGAGGATTATAAACTTCCAGCCAACAATACCGTGTGTGAAGATGGTGAATGCCGTGATGAGGGGATGCTTGTAGGATTGCAAGAGTACATCAATGCCCATCCTAAAGGCAATATCGTGATTGTATTGCATCAGATGGGAAATCACGGTCCCGCGTATTATAAACGTTATCCTAAAGAGTATGAAAAGTTTACACCTGTATGTCAAACCAATCAGTTGGAACAATGTTCGCAAGCTGAAATCACCAATGCGTATGACAATACTATCCTCTATACCGATACCTTTATCTCTAAAGTAATCGGTATGCTAAAACAAAACGATGAAACGTTTGCAACGGCGATGTTTTATCTTAGCGATCATGGAGAGTCGTTAGGGGAAAATGGTCTTTATTTGCATGGCTTTCCGTACAATATTGCCCCTGAAGCACAAAAACATGTTCCTGCAGTGATGTGGTTTGGAAAAAATTACACTATCAATAAAACCCTCTTGAGAGAGCGTTCAAAAACCTCGTACAGTCAAGATTTCTTATTTCATACGATGTTGGGATTGAGTGATGTAAATACCTCTGTCTATAAACCTGAACTGGATATTGTGCATGGAATCCACTAAAAACATTGCCGTTACGGCACTTGTTTTAATCACGACAGTCCTATTTTTTGGATTAAGCGGTACCGATATTTGGGTGCAAAGTCATTTTTATAATCCACAAACTCATCAATGGATTGTTGATACAAACAATGAAGTACTAAAATTTATTTTTTACGACGGTATCAAACGTCTTTTGATTATCATTGCCGTCATTTTTTTATTGGTATTGATTGTAGGATGGAATAAAGAATGGATGAGGGGATACCGACGGGGATTTTTTATCGTCATACTCTCATCGATTATCGTCCCTGTTGCTGTTGGTTCTTTAAAAGCGGTGACCAATATGCCGTGCCCTAAAAATGTAGAAACTTTTGGAGGGGTTTATCCTCATACGTGCGTATGGGAAAAATATACCGCTAAAGAGTGTCATTTAGAAAAGCAAAAATGTTGGCCGGCAGGACATGCAAGTGGTGGATTTGCCCTTTTGTCGCTCATTTTTTTATTTCATAGCCGTCGGAATAAAATCCTATCTGCGGTGGTTGCCATGGTAATCGGTTGGAGTATGGGGAGCTATAAGATGCTCATCGGGGATCATTTTCTAAGCCATACGGTTATTACGATGATTTTAGCATGGTTGTTAATCCTTTTAATTGTTCGTGGAGTTGATTGGGTGATAAAGAAGAACCTTAAGGTTATTGACGTACAATAATCGAAAAAAAGAGGGACTTATGAATAAGATTCTTTTAGCTTTTAGCACGGCAACACTTCTATGGATAACATCAGGTTTAGCTGAAGAACATCATGCTAGGGCAACTCATGAGGTACATTGGGACTATGATAAAAATGGCCCTGATCGTTGGGGTGAGTTTGGGGAGATGTGTGGTTTAGGTAAAGCACAGTCTCCGATTAATATCATTTCTAAACAAACATCCAATCTTGATAATATAAATACGATCTTTTTAAATGAAAGCCTCCAATCCAAAGCATCAGTGGTCGATAACGGTCATGCGATTCAGGTGAATGTCGATAATGGTGGGACGGTTGAGGTTGATGGTGTGGAGTATAAACTCGTACAATTTCATTTTCATGGCAAAAGTGAAGAACAAATTGACGGTAAACAATACGATCTTGTAGCCCATATGGTACATAAGAGTGCTTTTGGATCCCTTCTTGTTATTGCGGTATTGTTCGAAGAGGGGAAATCATCAAATCCAGTAATTCAAACAATGTTAAATTCAGTTGGAAAATCGACTCAACTGAATCCGGCTAATTTACTTCCAAAAAATACCGGTAGCTATTACCACTTTATGGGTTCACTCACAACTCCTCCGTGCAGCGAAAATGTTAAATGGTACGTTATGAAAGAGGTACAAAATGCAAGCAAAGAGCAGATTGCAGCTTTGCGCAAATTTTACAACCATAATTACCGTCCGGTACAACCGCTGAACGGCCGTGTCGTAGAAAGTAAATAATGTTATAATCTCACCCAAAAAATGGGGTGAGAGTGAAAAAAATATTCCTTATATATGCATTCACTGTTTCTTTGATTGCTTCTACCCTTCATTTGAGTACATCCTCGAATCCTGCCCGTTTAAACCCTTTGATTGCTACTGATTCTGCTAGTAGTGAGATTGCAAATTTTCTTTTTAATGCTCTGGTGAAATACGACGAGAGCGGTCAAAATATTATCGGTGATTTAGCTGAATCGTATACGCGCATATCCCCAACGGTGATTGAGTTTAAACTTCGACATGGGGTGAAATGGCACGATGGGAAGCCTTTTAATGCAGAGGACGTGGTATTTACCTATAAACTTATAACCTCTGATAAAGTAATGAGTCCGTATGCGACCGATTTTCGAGTGATTAAAGAGGTAAAAGCACTCGATCCGTATACGGTGCGTGTCACCTATACCAAACCTTATTTTAAAGCATTAGAAGTGTGGATGATGGGGATTGTCCCTAAACATATTTTAGAAAAAGAGGGCGATATTATGGGGAGTAGTTTTAACACTCACCCTATCGGAACCGGTCCTTTTGTCCTTACAAAACTCGAATTTTCAAAACAGATTGAGCTTGACTCAAACCCCTCGTATTTTGAGCATAAACCCAAGATCGATAAAATCATTTTTCATGTCATCAGCGACCCTATGACCCGATTTTTGATGCTTAAAAACGGTGAAATAGATATTGATGGATTAGAGCCGATGCAATATGAACGCCAAATAGATAGAGAATTTCACAAACAGTTTAACCATCTTGAGCTCCCTTCTCATAGCTATACCTATCTTGGATTCAATCTACGCCTTAAAAAATTTCAAGATCCACGGGTGCGTGAAGCACTCTCTTTAGCCATCAATCGCCAAGAGTTGGTCGATATTCTATTTCTCAATCACGGGCGTGTTTGCAGTGGACCTTTTTTACCGGGGAGTAAAGGGTTTAATGATTCTATCAAACCACCGAAACAAGATTTGGTTCGTGCCCGTGTACTGTTGGCAGCCGCGGGATATGATGCCAAACACCCCCTTTCATTTGAGATAGCAACATCAAATTCCAATGCGATTCGCCCCTACGCGGCGGAGATATTACAGCGTCAGCTTTTAAAAGTAGGGGTAAAAGTTACTCTCAAAGTAATGGAGTGGCAGGCATTTTTAAATACCGTCGTTATGCCTAAAAAATTTGATACCGTATTGTTGGGATGGGCACTCTCCCTTACCCCTGATCCTTATGCGATCTGGGACAGTGCGGGGGATGTTCCGGGTGGATTTAACATGATAGGGTATCATAGTAAAAAAACCGATACGTTGATTGAGGAGATGGAAAGCTCTACGAATCCTGAAGAGACGGCAGAATTACAACGAAAAATTTTTGCTCAAATAGTGGGGGATAACCCGTATCTGTTTTTAGTAATTCCCAACAGCATTAATGTTTATAATCGACACCTACAAGGGATTAAGCCAACTATTAACGGCATTTGGGAAGATTATATTGATTGGGAAAAAAAGTGAAAAAAATTATATTATTCGATTTAGACGGGACGTTGATCGATTCGACGGAGGCGATTTTAGAGAGTTTTTACCATTCACTCAATACACATAAAGAGGTTACCGATGTTAGCGATTCGATGATAACTTCGCAAATCGGACATACATTGGAGACGATGTTTTTAGGGCTTGGTGTCCGAGAAGAGAGGGTTGCGGAACATGTAGCAACTTATAAACTTTATTATCGCGAGATTGCTTGCCAAAAAACTTTGATGCTTCCCAATGCCATTGAAGCAATAGAAGAAGCATCGGAGTTTGCCCGTTTGGGAATAGTAACGACAAAAACAGGGGTGTATTCACGTGAATTGATGGAATATTTCGGAATCATGAAATACTTTGAAGTACTTATCGGATTTGAAGATGTAACTCATAAAAAACCCCATCCTGAGCCTATTCTAACCGCTTTAGAAAAAATGAAGTCTAATACCCAAAATGTATGGATGATTGGGGATACGCGACTCGATTTGGAGTGCTCACATCATGCTGGAATAGATGCAATTGGTGTTCTTAGTGGGTATGATAATTTTGAACAATTATCAACATTTGATTTTATTATACAGAGAGATGTTTTAGAAGCGGTGCGAACAATCGCAAAAGAGAGGATAAAGTAACATTTTTTCTATCCTTTTGAAAGTGTTGAAAAGTGAAAAGCTACATTTAAGAGCAAGTTTCCTAAAATACAGATACTGATAAAAGCAAGCTTAAAATTTACGTCAGAGGGAGAAGCCATGCTCGAAATTCGATGGCATAGTCGCGCCGGTCAAGGTGCAGTTACAGGTGCAAAAGGGTTAGCAGATGTTGTATCTACAACCGGAAAGCATGTTCAAGCGTTTGCATTTTACGGTTCAGCCAAACGTGGAGCTGCGATGACGGCGTATAACCGTGTCGATGATGCTCCGATTATGAATCATGAAAAATTTATGTGTCCCGATTATGTGTTGGTTATTGATCCGGCATTAGTTTATGTTGCTGATTTTACCGCTTTTGAAAAGCCGGAAACTACCTACATTATTACAACCCATATGAGCAAAGAAGAGCTTATTGCTTCTCAACCAAAGCTCGAAGGCAAAAAAGTATACACCGTTGATTGTATTAAAATTTCGCAAGAGACAATCGGAAAAGCGATCCCCAATACACCAATGCTCGGCGCATTGATGAAGGTTTCGGGTATGTATGAGATGGATTTTTTCAAAGAGAGTATGATTCGTGTTTTGAAAAAACTGCCTCAAAAAATCATTGATGCTAACATGATCGCAATTCAACGCGCTTATGATGAAGTGAAATAAGGAGCCTTGGATGGAAAAAGCAGGATGGGATGGGTTTGAAATCGGCGCAATGCTTCGGAGTTTTGATGGTGCAGTACAAAATATTGCAACAACATTGCCTGAAGATCGCCCTTATTCACAATCGAGTTCGTTTACGGCAAGTGTAGCTGATTGGCGTATTGAAAAACCACTTTTTAACAAAGATTATTGTATTGACTGCCAATTTTGCTGGGTATTTTGCCCGGATTTATCGATTATTTCACGCGATAAAAAAATGGTTGGTATTGACTTTGATCACTGTAAAGGGTGTGGGATTTGTGTCGAAGTGTGTCCGACAAATCCAAAATCGTTATTGATGTTTTCAGAACAAAAAGATGAAGAGTCGGCACTAGCAGAGTGGCCACAAAGAGAGAAAAAAGCAGAAGTAGGGGAAGAATAATGGCTGAGTCTATGGAACTACGAGATATCGAAGTATGGGATGGGAATTTTGCGGCTGCACAAGCACTTCGTCAAGCACAAGTAGATGTTGTAGCAGCGTATCCGATTACCCCTTCAACTGCTATTGTTGAGGGGTATGCAAATTTTAAAGCCAACGGTTATGTTGATGGTGAGTTTGTTATGGTTGAGTCTGAACATGCGGCAATGTCGGGATGTATCGGTGCAGCAGCAGCGGGTGGACGTGTAGCAACAGCCACCAGTTCTCAGGGGTATGCATTGATGGTAGAGACTCTTTACTCTGCTTCAGGAATGCGTTTACCGATCGTTTTGAACGTTGTAAATCGTGCTTTAGGTGCACCGTTAAACGTAAACTGTGATCATTCTGATATGTATTTGGGGCGCGATAGTGGTTGGATTCAACTCAATGCGTATAATCCTCAGCACGCATACGATTTAAATTTTATTGCTTTTAAAGTAAGTGAAGATCATGATGTTCGCCTTCCGGCAATGGTTCATCAAGATGGGTTTTTAAGTTCACATACCGCGCAAGGTGTTCACACGTTGAGTGATGAGGTAGCGTACAACTTTGTCGGTGAATATCAACCGATGAATGATATGCTCGATCTTGATCATCCGGTAACTCATGGGGTTCAAACTGAAGAAGATTGGCACTATGAGCATAAAGCACGTCAACACCATGCACTTATGAGCAAAGTACTTCCAAAAATACAAGAGGCATTTGATGCTTTTGAAACATTGAGCGGTCGTCGTTATAACATTGTTGAAACACATCAAATGGACGATGCTGATATCGCTGTGGTCTGTATGGGGACATCTGTAGAAACTGCAATGGAAGTCGTTAATGAACTTCGTGCTACCGGAATCAAAGCCGGTGTTGTGGGAATACGTGTTATTCGTCCATGGCCATTAGAACAAATTGCAGATGCTCTGAAAAATGTAAAAGCAATCGGTGCACTTGATCGCTCTAGTCCAAATGGGGCGATGGGTATGTTGTATAATGAAGTTGCAGGAACTCTTTTTAATGCAGGAGTACAAACGATTTTAACCGATTATGTGTACGGCTTAGGTGGGCGTGATTTAACTAAAGCTCATTTGGTTCAGATTTTTAACGATCTTAAAGCCAATATGGATGCAGGAAAACCTACAACACCATTGCAACAATTTATCGGTCTTCGCGGACCGAAACTCTCGTTTTTCTAAGGAGTAACTGTGTCAGAAATGAAAAAAATTAAAAATCTTAAAGAGTTTTCAACCTCTGCGGATCGTTTTGAAGGTGCAAACCTTCTCTGCCCTGGATGTGCTCACTCGATTATTGTTCGTGAAGTTTTGAACGCTACGAATGATGATTTGATCCTTGCCGCATCAACGGGTTGTTTGGAAGTGTGTACGGCGGTTTATCCGTACACTTCATGGGATGCTTCATGGATTCACATCGGATTTGAAAATGGCTCTACTGCGGTTGCGGGAGCTGAGGCGATGTACAAAGCCCTTAAAACTAAAGGGCGTTTGAAACAACCTGATCGCGTCCCTAAATTCGTCGCTTTCGGCGGAGACGGTGCAACATATGATATCGGGTTCCAATGGATTTCAGGATGTTTTGAACGTGGTCATAATATGATGTACGTTTGTTTGGATAACGAGGTTTATGCAAATACTGGTGGTCAACGCTCTTCTTCTACCCCAATCGGATCATCTGCAACCACTTCTCCTGCTGGACGTACCAGTTATGGCGAAAAGATGAATAAAAAAGATATGGTTGCTATTATGGCAGCACACGGTGCTCCATACGTTGCACAAGTTGCTCCAAACAAATGGAAAGATATGGTAGCAAAAATCCAAAAAGGGTTTGCCGCTGAGGGTCCTGTTTATATCAACGCGATGTCAGCCTGTACCACTGAGTGGAAATTTTCACCAGAAGACACTATCGCTGTCTCTGATTTAGCAACCGATTCATTGGTATTCCCATTGTATGAGATTGTGAACGGTACAGAGCTTAACATCACCTATCGTCCAAAAAATATTATTCCGGTACGTGATTATTTGGGTGCACAAGGGCGTTTTAAACACCTTTTCACCAAACAATACGAGTATCTCATTGATGAGTGGCAAACACGTGTCGATGCTAAATGGGTACAACTTCAACGTCGTGAAGAAGCCAGAGTTTAGTTAATATCAGCAAATGAGCAATACCCAATGGGGCACACCGAGCCCATTTGCTTTGCAGGGACAAATGTCCCCTGCACCCCCCTAAAGCTTCCCGTATCTTTCGGATACGAGAGAGTAATACACTTTTCCTTTTTTGTCCTCTTTTTTTGGAATCATCTTTGCTTTATCCTTCTACTTAACTATTGGATTATCTTATGTATCGAATGACTTACAACCATACCGGTGTTACCGGCTGTTCTGCTCGCGGAATTGCAAAACGTGAAACCAAAGAAGAACTATTAGTACTTGCTGAAGAATTAAAAGGTTCTATTTGCAACGTCCATATTGAAAAAATCAGTGATGATCAACAACAGCATCTCCCATTGGAAATATTTGCAAATATGAAAGAACTTCGATGAATCGCTATTTCCTCGTACTCGATGCAGGGACGGGGAGTATCCGATCCATCATCTTTGATACCCTCGGCAACCAAATAGCGATTGCTCAATACGAGTGGGAACATATTTCTGAAGTGGGCGTAGCAGGGTCGATGGGATTTGATTATGTGCGCGGTTGGGAACTTGCCAAGAGGTGTATTCGCGAGTCAATCGCTAGCGCAAAAATCACTGCCTCAGAAATAGTAGCGGTATCGGCATCGAGTATGCGTGAGGGGATTGTTGTCTATGACGGTGAAAAAAGAGAAATCTGGGGTGTAGCTAATGTTGATGGTCGCTCAGGCGAGGAAGTCTCTTATCTCAAAAAAACATTTCCCTCGCTGGAATCAGAGAGCTATGCGATTAGTGGACAAACCTTTGCCCTCTCTGCTGCACCTCGGTTGTTATGGCTGAAAAACAATCACCCTTCACTGTATGAGAAAGCCCGTTATTTTACGATGATCAGCGATTGGATACTTTTTAAACTCAGCGGAGAGTTAGCCTCTGAGCCTTCAAATGCGGGGACGGCGGGAGCGTTTAGCCTCCAAACCCGCGATTGGAATAAAAATGAGTTTGAACAATGCGGACTCAAAGATTTGTTTGTCCCGATACGAGAGATCGGAGAGGTATTAGGTCACATCAGTACAGAAGCTTCACGTGAGACGGGATTAAGCACGGAAACCATCGTTGTTATGGGGGGCGGTGACGTTCAGATCGGTACGGCGGGTCTGGGAGCTTCAAAGCTCGGCGATGCGGTGGTTCTCGGAGGGAGTTTTTGGCAGCAGGTGGTCAATATCCCTAGTACTGCTGTACTTTCAAATGAGATGTTGTTGCGGGTTAATCCACATGTCGTACGCGGTATGTCTCAGGCAGAGGGGATAACCTTTTTTACGGGGCTAGTGATGCGCTGGTTTCGTAATACTCTTGGGTGTGGTAAAAGTTATGCGGAACTTGAAGAAATGGCTTCACGTGTTTCTCTCGGTTCGTACGGTATAACTCCGATATTCAGTGATCGGATGAACTATGGCGAGTGGATACACGCTTCTCCATCATTCATCGGATTGGGGCTGGATGAGTCCAAATACAACGTCGCATCGATGTTTCGCGCCCTTGAAGAGAACGCATGTATCGTGAGTGCGATCAATCTGGAAAACATCAAAGCTTTTAGCGGTGTTTCACCCACCTCTATTACCTTTGCAAGCGGGGCATCCAACGGGGCGTTGTGGTCGCAGATTTTAGCGGATGTTACAGGATTAGAAGTGCGCGTTCCGGTAATCAAAGAGGCGACGGCATTAGGTGTGGCGATGGCATGCGGGATTGGTGCTGGGGTCTATAAAAGCTTTGAAGAGGCGGGGAAAGAGATAGTTAAAATCGAGCGGACGTATGAACCGAACATGGTCAATCACGCGCAGTATAGTGAGATTAAAGAGAGATGGTTCAAAGTGTATGCTAAACAGATGGAATTAGTACGTGAGGGGATTACGGAGCCGATGTGGAAGGCTCCAGGGGTTTAGAACTGATATGCTTCCTCGTCGAGAAGGTCTAACTCTTCCGTATATTTATCATCCACAAACGCTTCATAGTGTGATTTGTAGTAGGCATAGTGTTCCGTGTGTTTATGCCCCTCTAACGACTCATCATCTGCCCACGACTCAACGGCGAAGAATTTACGTGGATTGTTTTGGGATTGGAAGATGTAATAAAACAAACATCCCGGCTCTTTTAGCGATGGAATGACCATATCCTCTAATAATTTTTTGACCGTTGCGATATGCTCTTCTTTGGCGATAAAGGTCACTCTTTTCGTAATTTTCATTTTTTTCCTTGTAGTTAGATTTTTTCGTCATTCCCAACTTGATTGGGGATCCATCTCTTAAATACAAAGCTGGATTCCCGCCTGCGCGGGAATGACGGCGGTAGTTATTTTTTCAATTTAGCTTGTTCAAGTTCCCAGTATTCCATTTCGAACATCTGAGCGAGTGTGAGTGAACCCCATCCCCCGAGTTGTTCAGCCGATAGGATTGCGGTTATCGTGTGTTTGACGATGTCGCCGATGATATGGGACTCGTTTTCATCTTTACCCAGTACGACGATTCCGACACCTTTAATCACTGCATAACGGGGGGCGAGATCGAGACAGATATGCTTTTGCAAAGCATTGGCATCGAAATAGCTTTTATACTCCTGCACAAATTGCTCAATTCCTGAGCCGATATCACCGTTGATGATTGCAGGGAAAGGTTTGATACGGATCACGTGCTCGGGAGTCAATCCTCCACATTTTACGAGTGATTCGAGATTGGGGAGGATGCTAAAGAGCTGAGCGCGCGGCGAGTCGATCAATAAAGGAAAGAGATCGCATCCGCGAAGTTTTGCCGCTTCGATTCCCACCGCTTCGGCGATAGATTTGTCCCCTTTTCCTTCGCAGTCTCCGCAGGCGAGGGTGACGTGTTCGGCAAGATATGTTTCGGCAACGGTGACGATGTCGATCATCTTCTCATAGGCACGCTGTGCATCATCATCAAACGTAAAGACTCCATGGTGCATTAGAATCATCCCCGTAAGGCTATTCCAATCGATGTGACGGGTAATCTCATAGATATATTTTGCCAGTTCAAATCCGGGCATCACGTAATCGATGATGAGCATATTCTCCCCATAGAGTTCTTGAACTAATCCTTTACCGTTCGGGGTATTGGTGAGGGTAACGACGGCATCGGCATGGGTGTGATCGACGAATACATAGGGGATGATGGCGTGGAGGATTGCTTCGATGGAGGGGTTGGGAAAGCTTTGATCCGACATCGCGGCACGCTGTTCTGCCACCATTTGAGTGTCACTAAGGCTCTCTCGTGTCGCCATCTCTAAAAGAACGTCGAGGTTGACGGGAGAAAATCCCCCTTTTTCTATCGTATCGAGATTCCAACCGCTCCCTTTGACATAGAGGGTATCATCGATTTTTACCGAGGTATTTCCGCCACCGTGGAGTACTAATTCCTTGTTTTGTCCTAAGAGTTGGGAGGTATAGACTCTCATCCCCAGTGGGTCGTTTTGATACTGTGCGGCTATCTGAGGTTCAAAGAGGCTTGTCATTATTTTAAGTTCCTTCTATTAATGGTCAAATTATAGCGATGAGGGGATAAAATATGCTAATATTGCTCTCAATAAAGAGAGATATTAAAGGATTTTTATGCCGTTACTTGACAGTTTTTGTGTCGATCACACCATTATGCCCGCTCCTGCCGTACGTCGTGCCAAAGGGATGAAAACACCCAAAGGGGATGACATTACGGTGTTTGACCTCCGATTTTGCCGTCCGAATGAGGTGATTCTCTCTTCTGAGGGGATTCATACGTTAGAGCACCTTTTCGCAGGATTTATGCGCGATCATCTCAACTCAGGGAGCACGGAGATCATCGATATCTCTCCGATGGGGTGCCGTACAGGATTTTACATGTCGGTAATCGGGACACCGAGTGAAGAGACAGTAGCCGAAGCATGGGAAGCGTCGATGCACGATATTCTCGCCGTGGAAAAACAAAGCGACATTCCTGAACTCAACGTCTATCAATGCGGGACATACAAAATGCACTCTTTGGAAGATGCGAAAGCGATTGCGACCGAAGTATTGCGCCGTGACATCGACATCATGGATAATGAAGCGTTAGCGCTGGATTTATCGAAAGTAGAGCAATAATGCTTCTTTTATTGCCGATGGATGGTGACGATACTCAGGAATCCGAACTCACGGGTATACTAAGCGCAACCCATTGGGCAACGGTAGAAGTCGAAGAGGGGCGCGTTGTCGAGATCAATTTCTACACCGACCGCAGTGAAATCGAGGGGTGGCTTGATGCTGTGATTGTCACTAACAATTATGAACCTATTATGGAATTCATCGATAATCAGATGATGGTGTTGGTCGCTCACACTCAGCGCACTATCGATGACATTGTCGAAGCGTATCTTTTCCGCGAGTTGCATGACTTATCCGTATGAGTTCTTTTTGTGATTTATTTCAAACCTCGCCTCAAATGAAAATTTTGATAGCGACCTCTCATGCTGATGGAATGATTGATGAGGTTTGCACCTATTTAGAACCTTTTAATGCAACAATCGATCTCTCCCTCTATCCTGGGGAACATTCGCAACACCTATCTCCTCACCTCTCTAAAGTCGATACGATTAAAGATTTTAACTCCCCCATCCGCTCGGCTACTCGCGATTATGAAACGATCATCCTTCAGGATATTTTGCATTTGCATTCTCACCCTTTAAAACTGTTACAACTCGTCTATCGGTCACTCGAAAACTCCGCTGAGGTTATCATTGTTCAAAAATGCGGGGTGATGGAGACATCGGAGGTGGAAGCTTTGTTGGAAAAATCGGAATTTCGTGCGGCAAATACGATTCGTGATTTGATAAAGGAATGTGATGTGATTGTGGCAAAAAAAATGCATATGTGGGGTAATGGACTCTAAAACATTATCGTTTGGGAAAGTAAAAAGCTAGAAGAGGTTTGAAAAGATATAATGTGAAGATTCTCAAAGTGTCGCAAGCAAGGAACAACCAATGGAGTTAAATTATTTTGCCTACCTACAGACACTACTCCATTATTCGGTTGGTTTGATTACCATCGTAAACCCTATCGCAGCTGCAGCGATTATGATTTCCTCTTCCCCTTCGAATCTCACCAAAGAAGATACCGATGATATTGGTAAAAAAGCTGCATTGACTGTTCTAATTGCTTCTTTGATAACTATTTTTTTAGGGAACGCTATTTTTGAACTTTTTGGGATTACCACCTCTTCGGTGATGGTGATTGGTGGAATCATTTTGTTATTGATGTCCATTCATATGGTGCAGGGGAAAATCTCAGAAGCATCGCACACTCCTGAAGAATCGAAAGTCGCAATATTGAAAGAAGACATCTCTGTTATCCCTATTGGAATCCCCATATTGTTTGGTCCGGGGCTGATATCTACTCTCATGATTTTTAAAGCAAAAAGCTCTACTATGATAGAAATTTCGTTACTCGTCATAGCTGTCATAATCGTATGTGTAATTATCTATTTAACACTGAGAAATGCAATCTTCTTGACAAGAGTTTTGGGGGTTGTCGGATTGAAAATTATGACGAGAATTATGGGTCTTGTCGTTGGGGCGATTGCAGCTCAATTTATCGTTTATGGGATTAAAGCATTGTGGCAACCTCTTTAAATTTATTGGTTTGAAAAGATATAATTGGATGAAGAATAGATGTGAGGTAACGAATGGCACAAGCGTGGATACAAAGCGACGATGGAAGCTATACAGCATATAGCAGTGAATACGACGAACACTACCACTCGACCAAAGACGGTGCTTTGAATGAATCGCTCAAAAAACATATCGAACCCGCTTTTAAACTTCATAGCGAGAAAGAGCATCTCCGTCTCATCGACATTTGTTTCGGATTGGGATTTAATACTCTGCTGAGTCTCTATTATCGCGATACCTATTGTCCAGATACAACTCTTGAAATCTATTCCCCCGAACTGGACGGGGAGTTGGTCGCTTCGCTCGTCGATTTTCCCTATCCAGACATCTTTGAACCGTACCGAAATATCATCACCGACATTGCGACACTCGGCGGGTATGAGGATGAGAGGACGGTAATTACGGTCGAAATTATGGATGCACGGGTTGCGATGAGAGAGCTGGAGGGGGAGTGGGATGTATGTTATCAAGATGCCTTTAGCCCCTCGGTTAATCCGCTGCTTTGGACGCGGGAATACTTTGCCGATGTGGCACGGCTGATGGGAGAGGATGGGATACTCACCACCTACTCGACCGCGCTCGCTACACGGCTGGCACTCTATGAAAACGGTTTTAATGTCTATCTAAATACGGGTGAAGGATATCGTAATGCAACGATTGCCTCGCGGCGTACTTTAGAGGGGTATGAGAAAGTCGATATGGAGCATAAGATTACGTGTAATCCGAATGCCAAAAGTCTCAGAGACGAAAATTCGGCTCTTTGAGGCGATAGTGTGTGATGAGTTGTTTTAGACGGTTTTCGTTGAATCGCCAAAAGTGTTGGGAATCGAATTCGGGATGTTTGAGCATATGGGCGTACAGCTCCTCTTCGCTTATCCCCTCTTGGTTCGATTCGACCATAATACGCTCTAATAGAGCGATGGATTCGGGGGTGGTGTCATCATCGGCGAGAGGTTTATTGGGGATAAATGCGTAAACTTTCCACAACCCTAACCCTAGTCCGCCGATAAAAGCGGCCATCATAATCCATTCGATTTTCATGTTTTCTCCGGAGGGTATAATGTGTTTTATTTTAACTGTTTTATTTGTAATTGCAACTTATGTATTTTACACGAAAGCGCTGATGTTACAGGCGATAGGGAGCGGTGTGATAGCATCTATCGCGCTGTTTTTTCTGATTCGCAAACTGATTACGAACGGGCGATGTATTTTTGGCAAAGATAAAGATTGTTAAAGAACTCCGATTACCCGTTTGAACGTATCGTTTTTCGAGAGGCTTAGACGGAGTATACTCTCTTCATGGGCTTCGAGAGAATGGGGAACTTTTGCTTCAAAACCTATCATATCGCCTGCATTTAATACGACACTCTCCTCTAGTGAAGTAATCAAAACACTCCCTTTTAATACCATAATCATAATAGCTCCCGGTGCGGTGTGTTCACGCATAATATTCCCCTCTGCCATGCAGATGCGAATCTCTTTCGAAGTGAATGATTCAAACATCATGTCGATTTGGGGTTTATCACCGAAATGGGTATGGGTGAAAAAAGTCACGGTTTGCATTAACACCCCTTATGCATACAGATAAACTGTGCTGTCATGGTATCCATACTGGCGATGTGTTGGGTGAGCCACTCTGGAATCGTCTCTAAAAAGTAGTTTCGTAGCATGGCATCATCTTTATGGTTACGCCAATCCATCACCACAAACTGAAATTCGTTTAATACTCTATCGTGTTCGCTTTTATGCATCATATAGGGAGGAAAATTGACTTCACGCATTAATCTCTCTTCATTGGCGAAATGTCCTCGTGTATGTTCGAGCATCTCATCCAATGTTTTTTCAATTCCTTCTCTGTCTTTGGCATCAAGGTATTTCTCCAACGTGTTGAGTAGTTCTACCTCTTCAGCGTGGACGCGGTTCATCTCATCGAATGCCACTTTGGGCACTAATTTAAAATCAATCATCCATTCCCCTTTTTTTATGGCAGTATACGTTACTATTCTTATGATTGATATTGATTTAAATCAAGATTGTGAGGGTGAAATGGCATTAGAAGAGTCCTATTTTTTTAACCAATTAAACGCAGAAGAGTTAGCGTATCTCCATACGATTACCCAAACACGTAGCTATCCACAAGGCTCTATCCTCTTTTACGCGGGGGAGAGACCCACAGTTTTGCATGTGTTGGATGCGGGGATTGTCCAAATACTCAAACACGATTCTAACGGCAACGAGATACATTTGGCTTTTTTTCACCCCTCCGATATGATTGCTGAAATGGCGCACTTCGAATCGATTCCCTATCCCGCAACGGCAAGGTGTGAGAGCGATATACGGGTGTTTGAAATCAATTTCGAGGCATTTAAAACCTATTTTCTGGATAACCCGAAGCTCTCATTCGCCATCATCCGCTCACTCACACGCAAAATCAAACAATTAGAGAGTATCGTTCATGGCTCCCTCATCGATGATGCCCAAACACGACTTGCCCGTTTCATCATTGAGCATGAAAAAACACTTTCAAGCTTTACACAGCGTAAAATTGCCGAACTTTTATTACTCACCCCTGAAACCGTCTCGCGGCATATTCGCCGTTTTAAAGAGGAGGGATGGGTTGAGGTGAAACAAAAAAAACTTTATCCCCTAAACCTTGATGAATTACGACATTTTCTTTCATCTCGAACTTGATGTCTATCAATATCTGTTTGCCAATAACTCCTTATAATGTTCTTTTGTAGGAGTTTCCCGATGGCATTGATTTTATATCTTCATATACTTGCTGCGTGCGCATGGATCGGCGGAAGTATCGTACTTTTTGGACTCGGATTATTTATCAAAGATAAGAGTGTCCAACACACTGTCTATAGTGTGATCGGTCCCTTTTATGGTTATTTTGAAACGGTATGGCTGGTGATTTTGATTGCTACGGGATTAACGCTTGCAAATCATTATAATCTCTTGGCGATGGTCGGTAAAAGCGAGAACGACCTCTCTACTCTTATCACATTGAAAATTATATTGGTAATATTTCTCTCCGTCGTAACGCTCATCCATCTTTTTATAGCGTTTACTACCCATACTAAAAATCGGACATACTCTCAAAATCTCCTCTCACGGGGGAGTTCATTAGCAATTTTTCTCCTCAATCTCCTAATTTTATGGGTAGCGATGAATATACGGACGTTGTTATAGTCATAGTTTATCTTTTTACATACCTTTGAACTATTATGGTTCGTTTGGAATATAGCCGTTATAATGCCAAAAAGTTACAGCAGGGGTAAATAATGGAGTTGGCTTCAAATCACTTGTATCATACTCACAGGTTTGACGAAGGAAACCCTGTGGCTGAACGTAAAACCCGTTTGGCGGTCATGCTGACAGCGGCTATGATGGTCGCCGAAATTGTCGGTGGTTATTATTACGGTTCGATGGCACTTCTTGCTGATGGGTGGCACATGAGTACCCATGCGCTGGCTCTTGGACTTTCGGTAGGGGCGTATGTCTTGGCACGTCGATACGCACAGGATGGTCGATTTGCATTCGGTACGTGGAAGATTGAGGTATTGGCGGGGTATACCAGTGCCCTTTTCTTGGTCGCGGTTGCTTTGCTTATGTTTTATCAATCGATGCAACGGTTAATCGAACCCATCGTCATCCATTATAACGAAGCGATTATTGTTGCGGCGATTGGATTGGGTGTTAATCTAATCACGGCATGGCTCCTGGGAGATGACCATCATCACGACCACGGACACCATCACGACCATCATGATCATGACCTCAACCTCCGTTCTGCTTATCTTCATGTGTTAGCGGATGCGGCGACTTCAGTATTGGCAATTATTGCTTTGATTGCAGGGATGCTATGGGGAGCATCGTGGCTCGATCCGGTAATGGGGATTGTAGGAGGAGTTTTGGTAAGTGTATGGGCTGTAGGTTTGTTACGGGATACGGGGAGGGTTCTTTTGGATGCTCACATGGACGATCCGGTTGTGGAAGAGGTACGCGAGGTGATTAATGAGGTCGATCCTGAAGCTCATATTACCGATTTGCACGTATGGCGAGTGGGAAAAGGGAAATACTCGGTTATTCTCTCCTTGCAAAGCAATAATGGTTTGAGCCCAAATGATTTTCGCAAAGCCTTATCGATTCACGAAGAGCTGGTACACATCACGGTGGAGATAAACCAATTTAATACTTCGCTATAATTCGCCACTTATTTTTCAGGATTATTAATGAACGAAACTCTCCTTATCCTCGCCGTAGCTTTGGCGATGGACTCTGTCGCCGTTTCGATTGCTATCGGCTCAAAATATAAAGACCTTTTAGTCTCTAAAGCACTTTTTACTGCTGCTGTTTTTGGATTTTTTCAAGGGGCTATGCCGATTGCCGGATATTTTATCGGGATTAGCTTTGCTGAATACGTCCAATCATTCGATCACTGGATCGCCTTTGTTCTCCTTGTAGGACTCGGTGGAAAAATGCTTTACGAAGCGTATCACAACGAATTTGACGATGAAGTAACCGATCTTTCCACAAAAACTCTTATTACTTTGGGAATTGCTACTAGTATCGATGCGATGGCAATCGGGGTGACATTTGCTTTTTTACAAACCGATATCTACACAGCGGCAAGTGTGATTGCCCTTGTTACTTTTGTATTATGTATCGTAGCGGTCTATATTGGGAAAAAACTGGGTTCACTGCTGGAGAGCAAAGCTGAAATGCTCGGAGGGGTGATTCTTATTGCGCTTGGATGTAAAATCCTTGCAGAGCATCTAGGATTAATATAGGGCACTTATATGGTCAATATCATTCCAGCTGAGATCTTTTTTGGAAGATGAGGTGAGGATATGGCGCATGTAGCGGGCAAAAACATCGGTTTCGATATTGACCCGTGTCCCTTTTTTATAAGTGCCAAATAGTGTTTCACGCATCGTAATCGGGATAATGGTGAGGCGGAATGCACTTCCCATCACTTCATTGACCGTGAGACTGATTCCATCGATGGTGATGGAACCTTTTGGGGGGATGAGGGGGATAAATTCACTCTCCACATCGACGATGACATCGTAGCTGTTGCCGTTGTCGGTGATGGAGCGGATGGTGCCGATGGTGTCGATATGCCCTTGGACGATATGCCCCTCGAAGCGATCTCCCATCATCATGGCGGGTTCGATGTGTACGGAACCACTTAGTTTTTCGGTCGCGATATGTTTGAGAGTTTCGGGGGAGAGTTCGACGCTGAATCCATCACTCTCGATGCTTACGACCGAGAGACACGTGCCGTTGATAGCGATAGAGTCACCGAGCTTTGGTTTGTGCGAAGCTTTGAGGGATAAACGGTTCCCTCCGAAGCTTTTCACCTGTGCCATCTCCCGAATCAGTCCTGTAAACATCTCAACTCCCAAATCAAATTTTATATTCTCGTCATTCCGAACTTGATTCGGAATCTAATTAGAAGATGCTGAATCAAGTTCAGCATGACCGGAAAATCAAAAAACTATTTTACCCTCTTCTTGCAAAGACCTGATAATACTTTTTGCTTTTTCGTGACCGTTATAGGCGGCTTTTCGGCACCACTCCAACGCCGTGTCGTTATTCATTTCACACCCCAACCCTTGATCAAACATCAACCCAAGGTTATATTGCCCCTCCGCGAGGTTCATATTGGCAGCGCGGGAAAAACAGATAAAAGCTTTTGGATAATCTTGGAGTACTCCGTGTCCTTCTTTAAAGAGAACACCAAGATTGTTAAATGCCCCTGCGTGTCCTCTTTTGGCCGCCTCTTCGTACCAAAACGCCGCTTCAGAGAAATTTTGAATACACCCTAATCCCCGCTCCAAACTCAACGCCACTTCGTATTGGGCTTGGGGAAGTTCTAAGATAGCGGCACGCATTAACAATTCATGACTTTTAAACTGATCGTGAGGGACGACAACCCCATCGGCAACCATGAGGGCGAGGTTAAAAATAGCAGTAGGTTCATTGAACTCTGATGCGCGGCTATAGTACTCATACGCTTTTTCGAGAGATTGCTCAACCCCAAGCCCTTGTTGATAGAGATACCCTATCGAGGATAGGGCTGTAGGGTTGTTTTGATCGGCGAGATGGGTAAAAAGCTCCAATGCTTTGGAGTAGTCTTGGGCATTAAAAGCGTCGAAAGCGGTTTGAAGCATAGGTAAATCATCCATCTTTTTACAATAATTATAGCGTGAGGTACTTAACGGCGTACTTTTCTCGCTTCGCGTTGTTTTTCTTTAAGTCTGGTTACAACATCTTTGAGTTCCTCTTTTTTTCTCAAAAGCTCTTCTCGTATCAGATGTTCATCCCCTCCATCGACAGCGGGATCAAACTCTACAGGGGTTGGATCGTAGTTTTTTAAAAGATCTTCAAGGGTTGTGTTTTGGCTCATAAAGGTCTCTGCATCAAAATATTTGCTTAATTGTAAAACAGTTTTGCTTTAAGTTTTAGTCCTTTCAATAATAATCGTTATAATTGCGATAATAATTTATGGTTAAAGAAGTCAATGATGCAATATGACGTTATCGTAGTAGGTGGTGGTCACGCAGGGATCGAAGCCGCTCTCGCCTCAGCCCGTATGGGGCACAACACATTAATGGTCTCTATTTTAGCAGAGCAAGTGGGCGCGACGAGCTGTAACCCAGCCGTCGGTGGACTCGCTAAAGGTCACTTGGTACGTGAACTCGATGCACTGGGTGGGGAGATGGGGCTATTAACCGATGAAGCGGGTATCCAGTTTCGTATCCTCAACATCACCAAAGGCCCCGCAGTACGTGGAAGCCGCGCGCAGATCGATATGGATCGCTACCGTGTAATCGCACGCAATACCATCCTCACAACCCCCAACCTATCGTTAGTCCAAGAGACGGTGAATGCTCTCATACTCGAAGAGGGATCTGTTGTCGGCGTTCGTACCCATCTACTCAACGTCTATCGAGCTAAAAAAGTGATTTTGACCACGGGGACATTTCTCAACGGGATGATTCATATCGGTGAAATCCGCCAAGAGGCGGGACGCTTCGGAGAGTTCCCAGCCAAAGGATTAACCGATTCATTACGCGAAGCAGGAATCACCGTAGGACGGCTTAAAACGGGGACGTGCCCTCGTATCGATAGTTCTTCTATCGATTTTAGTGTGATGGAGATTCAAGACGGGGATGAATTACCGAACCCGTTTAGTTTTCGCACCGACCGAGCAGAGTTTGCACGGACGAAAAAACAGCTTCCGTGCTATATCGCCTATACCAACGAAGAGACCCACAGTCTCATCGAGGGGAACTTCCACCGCGCTCCCCTTTTCACAGGTCAAATCGAGGGGGTAGGACCGCGCTACTGCCCGAGTATCGAGGACAAGATCAACCGCTTCCGTGACAAAGAGCGCCATCATCTTTTTATCGAACCTCAAAGTGCGGAGAATACCGAGTGCTACATCAACGGTATGTCCACCTCGCTTCCACCCGATGTTCAACGCTCCATGATTCAATCGGTTCACGGGATGGAGAATGCAAAAATCGTCCGCTACGGCTACGCTATCGAGTACGATTACGTCGATCCGACCGAACTCAAACACACGTTAGAGACCAAAAAAGTGAAAAATCTCTACTGTGCGGGACAGCTCAATGGGACAACGGGATACGAAGAGGCAGCGGCGCAGGGGATGATGGCAGGGATTAACGCCGCATTGTCGTTGCAGGGGAGGGAACCTCTGATTTTGCGCCGTGATGAAGCTTATATCGGAGTATTGATTGATGATTTGGTGACCAAAGGGACGAAAGAGCCGTACCGTATGTTCACCTCGCGCGCTGAGTACCGTTTGTTGCTTCGCGAAGAGACGGCAGATTTGCGTCTAGGAAAATACGGTCATGCATTAGGGCTTATAGATGATGCTCAAATGGAGCGAATCGAGATGAAACGGACTCAAATAGCGGAGGGGTTAAAACTTCTCGAAGAGACGATACTAACTCCGAATAAAGAGTTTCTCGCATTTTTAGCTTCCATCGATGAAGAGCATATCACCGATAAACTCACCGCAACTCAACTCGTTTCCCGTAAAAGTTTTGAGTTGGAAAAGCTCGTAAAGCTCATTCCGAGTTTCGCAGAGCTTGATCCCTATATCCAAGAGCAGATTTTGATCGAAGCGAAATACGCCCGCTACGTTGAAAAGCAGAGTGAAGATATCGAGCGAATGAGCCGAATGTTACACATTGCTATCCCAGAAAATTTTGACTTTGCCTCTGTATCAGGACTCTCTAATGAGATCGTGAGCAAACTCAATACCTTTAATCCACCCACCTTGCAGGCAGCATCTCAAATCAGCGGAATTACCCCCGCCGCGCTCGATATACTTCATATTTACATCAAAATGGCAGGAAAAAAATGAGATATTTTTACTACGTCCATACGGGTCACCGTATCGGATTGGATCGTTTTCACCGTGCCATCGCCATCGTCACTGAACTCCAAAAAGAGATTGATATAACACTTCTTTGCTCCGATTTTCGGATTGCGGCGGAAGCCAAAGAATTTGGTATTAAACGCTCTGTAGGGGTAGATTTGGTACGAAATATCCCTCAAATCGCCCAAAACGGTGACAAAATCATTTTTGACTCGGCTGAGATTAACCCGACGTTGCTTGATGACATGACGCTGTTTTTCTCCTCTTTTATCCGTATCTCTGATGATCCATCCGATACTAAACATGCTAAAGAGTTTCTGATTTCACCGTATCTTGTAGGTGAGGGGATTTGTACGGCAACTGTTATTAATGAACGTTATTTTGAATCGCTTCCTAAAACGATTCCTTTGGCACTTTTTTTCGGTGATGATGATTATGAAAAAGATTTGGAAAAAAATCAAGCGCTATTTAAACCTCTCGAAGCTGAATTACTGATGGGGTTTTATCACTTTCTTGGGTATGAAAACGCTCTCAAAGAGTCTTTTAAAACAATACATGAATGTGAAGAATACGATGAGATTATCCGCAAAAGTGAGATCTTGGTGAGCGGATCGCCTCAAGCGGTGCTTCAAAACTTAGCCGGAGGTGGAAAACCGATTTACCTTCAACGCCCTGATTATGTAAGAGATTTTATTCCGTTATTTGATACTTTATCGATTCCGATTGTGGAAGGATTTTCCCAAGAACAGCTTATGCAAAGGGTTAAAACTGTTGTATCAAATAACTATCACACAATCGAAAAAAGTAACACCAAAGTAATCGAATTCATAAGAAAAACTTTCATTTTATAGAAAATTAATCCTTTTTAACTTATGATGGGGAGTTAAATTTCCAAATTAAGTGAGATAATAATGATGGATGAAAGCAGAAGAGGCTTTATTGGTAAAGCTTTCGGTGCCGTCGCTGCAGTTGGTGGAGTTGCTTCACTGATCGCGATGAAGAAAACATGGGACCCGCTTCCAAGCGTTATGTCTGCCGGTTTTACAACGGTTGACGTATCAGGCTTAGAAGCTAACAAACTTGAAATCGCTGTATGGCGTGGTAAACCGATATTTATTCTTAAATATACGGAAGATATGAAACCAACGGATGGTCGTAGTGTTAAAGTCGGCGACCATTATTACTCTGTAATGGTTGGTCTTTGTACTCACCTTGGATGTATTCCGGGTTACGAAAACGACAGAAAAATGTTCAAATGTGCTTGTCATGGTGGGGAATACTCAGCAGATGGCAGACAAACTTTTGGACCTCCTCCAAGACCGCTTGATATCCCTCCATTTAAAATTGATGGTGTAACACTCGTCCTTGGTGAAGAGGGTCCTGAGTACAAAGCTATGATGGCAAAAGCAGGAGGAGCGTAAGATGGCAGAATTTAAACCAGCAGGCTCAATGTATGAGTGGTTTGATCAACGTTTAGGAATTGATAAATTCGTAAAAGTGATGATGACGGAATATTGGATTCCTAAAAATATCAACTTTTTGTGGGCGATGGGGGTTCTACTCACCGTTATGTTTACATTGTTGGTCGTTTCAGGTATTTTCTTATTGATGTACTATAAACCGGATATCAATATGGCATTCGACAGTGTTAACTACACAATTATGCAAGAAGTTGCGTATGGTTGGTTGTTCCGTCATATCCACGCAGTTGGTGCGTCAGTAGTCTTTTTGATTATCTATATTCACATGTTTACCGGTATCTATTACGGCTCTTATAAAAAAGGGCGTGAGATGATTTGGATTTCTGGGATGTTGTTGTTTATGCTTTTCTCTGCAGAAGGGTTTAGCGGATACATGCTTCCATGGGGACAAATGTCATACTGGGCAGCGTACGTTATTACTGAAATCTTTGGTGGTATACCATTGATCGGTGGAGATTTGGTTGTATGGATTCGTGGTAACTTTTATGTTGCTGATGCTACATTGACCCGTTTCTTTATGCTTCACGTATTGTTGATTCCGTTGGCGATTTTAGGTGCGATTGTATTCCACTTTTATTCACTCCGTTTTCCACACGTTAACAACGAAGCAGGTGAATTTTTCGATTTCGACGAAGAGGCAGAAAAATACCTTGCAGGTGATAAAAAGAACTCAAAAGTAGTTCCGTTTTGGCCAGTATTTTTGTCTAAAGACTTTTTTGTTTTAGGCTTTTTCTTATTGTTCTTTTTCTATTTGGTGTTCTTCCATTACAGTTTTGCAATGGATCCAATCAACTTTGATAAAGCAGATGGTCTTAAAACTCCGGCACACATCTATCCTGAGTGGTATTTCTTGTGGTCATACGAAGTATTACGTGGTTGGTTCTTTGAAATCGCTGGTATTTCTGGAAAATCATTAGGATTGATTGCGTTTGGTTTTGCGAATGCTATTTTCTTGGTTATGCCGTGGTTGGATCGCTCACCGATGGTAAAACCGGCGAATCAACGCCCGTATTTCAAATATTGGTTCTGGTTGATGATTGCTGACTTGATGGTATTGACCGAATTTGGTAAATTACCTCCGACCGGACCAAATGCATGGGTTGGATTTGGCGCATCATTGACATTCTTGGTATTGTTTATTGCATTGCCGTTTATTACTAAAGCAGAAGCTAAAAAAGTAGGAGGCAAATAATGAAAGAGTTTAAAATCTTAGCCGTTATTATGGCTCTTGTTGGTATCACTTATTATGGAATCGAGCCATACGCTCACAGTGTTATGCACCCAGAAGTAGCTCCGGCTGACTTCACCTTTAAAGATGCAAAAAATGTTGATACGACGTTGGCAGGTAATGTTGAAAATGGTAAAACACTAGTAGAAGCAAACTGTATCGCATGTCATGCTATCGAAAAAGCAGGTCACCCTGCGATTATGCCAAATGCAGATGCTGCGGCAAGTTATGGTGTTGTTCCACCGGATTTGAGTCAAGCAGGTCGTATTTACGATAAAAACTATTTGGCAAACTTTATTTTCGATCCGGTAACGGCTATGCACTTGGAACATAAATATCCTGTAGGTGGAGCAAAAGCGTTCCCAATGCCATCATACAATTGGATGACTCCGCAAGAGATTATGGACGTTGTTGCCTATCTCCAATCGGTTACTCCAAAAGTAGCGGAAGGTAAAGAAGCAAATAAAGCGACATTTGAAGCGGCATGTGGACGTTGTCACTCAATGGCGTATGCTAAATTTGATGCAACTACTCCAAAAGATGCTATCAAAACGTATATGGGTGCAACACCTCCGGATTTATCACAATACATCAAAAGCCGTGGTGAACACTATCTTCACAGCTTTATCAATGACCCTCAAGTATTGCTCAAAGGGACTTCTATGCCACGTGTTGGTTTGAGTGAAAAAGCGCAAGAAGAGGTAATCGCTTATATGGAAGAGATTGGTGATTCGAAAAAAGCAGAACGTGAAGCAACTGGTCTATACGTTATGATTTATACATTTATATTTGCAATCTTGGCCTATTTGTGGAAACGCAAAATTTGGTCAGAAGTTCACTAAGGGGTAATGGATGAAAATAGTAAAAATTTTAGCCCTATCCGCACTTTTAAGTGTGGGTGCAATGGCAGATGAGACATTGGCTGCAAACATGAGTCAAATGGAGAGCGGTTTGAACAGTGTGCAAAAAGGATTTTTGTACAACACTCCGGATTTGATTAAAAGCGGTGTAGCAGATATCAAAAAAGCAGATGCACTTTTTCATGATGCGGAGGCGACTAAAAAGTTTCTTCCAAAAGACAAACATCACATGAGTAATGTTGCTTTTAATGCAGCAAAACGAATTGATAAAGCTTCAGAATCATTGCTCAAAGCACTTGATAAAAAAGAGTACTCTAAAGCAAGTAAATCTTATTCTGAAATCGTGAATGCTTGTACGGCATGTCATGCAGTCGTTCGCGGCTGGTAAAAAAGTTACCCCTTTGATGGGGTTCCTCCTCTAATCTTCCTACTAAATAAAACTCCAAACTACTTTTAGATACACTCGCACATAAATGTGTAAGCCTCAAGGAATGATGTGTTAATAGATAGTTATGGTAGAACAGTTGATTATTTACGTGTTTCGGTAACGGAACGGTGTAATTTTAGATGTCAATATTGTATGCCTGAAAAACCTTTTTCGTGGGTACCAAAAGAGAACCTTCTCAGTTTTGAAGAACTTTTTGAGTTTATGAAAGTTGCCATCGACGAAGGGGTCAAAAAAATCCGCATTACAGGCGGAGAACCCCTACTGCGTGAAAACTTGGACACTTTTATCAAAATGATCCATGATTATAAAAACGATATCGATTTGGCGATGACGACCAACGCTTTTTTGCTAGGCGGTGCCGCACAAAAGCTTTATGATGCGGGATTGCGTCGTATTAATGTTTCTATCGATTCGCTCATCCCCGAAGTTGCTGAAAAAATCGCTAAAAAAGATGTTCTTAAAAATGTCCTCGAAGGGATAGAAGAGGCGCTTCGTGTAGGGCTAAAAGTCAAAGTGAACATGGTTCCGATGAAAGGGCTGAATGAGGGTGAAATTCTTGATGTTCTCGAATACTGCAAATCACGCGGTATGGTTATCCGATTTATCGAATACATGGAAAATATCCATGCAGAAGTTGATATTCGCGGGATGAACAGTGATGAACTCCTAGAAATTATTGGGAGTCGCTATTCGTATGTTGATGAAGGGTTTGACGGACACTCTCCGTCTCATTATTACAAACTAATCGATGGCTATGAGTTTGGAATCATCGAACCTCATAAAGATGATTTTTGTACCAAATGCAACCGTATCCGACTCACCGCAGAGGGAAATCTCATCCCATGTCTCTATTTCGATGAAGCAATGAATATTCGTGATGCCGTCCGTCGTGGCGATATCCGTGAAGCGGCATTGGTGCTCAAAGAGGTAATTCGTACAAAACCTGAAAAAAATCGCTGGTCTGATCCTGATGGAGAACTCTCCAAACGTGCGTTTTATGAAACAGGGGGGTGAGCATGTTATATTTAGTTGAACATTTCTATGACTATTTCAATACGATGTTTGAACGCGTCCAAACATCTACGTTAACACTGGGTTTTGCTCAGCACAAGGCTCAAAAAGCTACGCTTTCGACGGAGCTAAAATGCTCTATTTAGTTGAACATTTTTACTCCGTTCAAGGTGAGGGGAAATACGTCGGAACACCGTCACTCTTTTTTAGATTCGGAGGGTGTAACCTTAAATGCGAAGGATTCGGGTGCCATGAAATCACCCCTGATGGGCGTGAAGTGATTGGATGCGATACGGTGTATGCCGTTGATCGTAAAGGATTCGGGGATTTGTGGATGGAGGTCGAAGAGCTTCAAACCCTAATATGGATTATGAACGGCTACAAGCTCCCCCCTCATGTCGATGTCGTTTTGACGGGTGGTGAACCGCTCATCTATGCCAATGAGCCTATTTTTGTAGAATTTATCGAGTATTTGATTGGAAATGGGCATCGGGTAACGTTTGAGACCAACGCGACAATCGCCCCTGATTTTGTAAAATATCCTTTTTACAAAGAGGCGATTTATGCCTTATCGGTAAAACTCTCCAACAGCGGCGAGCCGTATGACAAACGGGTGAAAAAAGAGGTAATAAACTCTATTCTTTCCCATACCCAAGGGAGTTTTTTTAAATTCAGCGTGGATGAACCCTCATTAGTCAGTCTCCTCGAAGCAGAGATAGATGAGATTATCGCTTCCCATCCGTATACGAGCGTATATTGTATGCCTTTGGGTGGAGATAAAGCCCATATCGAAGCCAACTGCGAAGCGGTAATCGAATTTTGCAAACGACGAGGGTTTATCTATTCTGATAGGTTGCATATTCGCATCTGGGATCAGAATCACGGGGTATAATATAGTTAACACTTGAAGTCACATTTTGTGACCTCAACATGCGAAGGTAGATCATGATAATTCGTAAACTTTTTAAATTTGAAAACGCTCACGTCGTTCGTGGCTGTTCCACTCAGCGTTGCCGTGCGTCGATCCACGGTCATTCGTATAGAGTTGAAGTATTACTCGAATCGCAATACCTCGATAACGGTCAGATGATTTACGATTTTGGTTTGATGAAACAGGGTATGAAAGAGCTGATTGATGCGTTTGATCATGCGGTAGCTCTCTGGGACGGCGATGATGCGGAGTATATAGCCGATATGCAAAAACACTCTAATCGGTGGATATTGCTCCCGATTTCACCCTCATGCGAACAATTTAGCCGTGTGATTTTCGTGATGCTCGATAAGCTATTGTGGTTTACGAAAACGGTCAATGGTGAAAAGATGGTTCGCATCAGCAGTATCATCGTCCATGAAACCGAAACGGGATACGCGCAATGTTTCCGTGAAGATGCCTACTCAGAACTTATGGGGCTGATTGATTTGGAAAAAATCATCTTTAGCGATGAGATACGCGAGGGGTGGCATGATCCTTTGTTATGGGAGAGGGTAAAATCGGGAGAGGGATTTACGAACCCTGAAACGGTTTAAAAGGTTATTAACGACTTTTGAACCTCGCTGCTCATACACCAACGGGTAGGGATGATTTTAACGCTTGAACCCTGTTCAAATCCCTCTACGCTAGCATCCACCATCATAAATGCATTGGCACGTGAAAGGGGTAGTACCATACCAGGGGCAAATTTTTCCGATGGGGTAAAAGACTCCCCATTAAACCATCCGGGGATGAGGGAGCGTCTCCCTTTTTTCATGGTGAACGGTGAGCCCATTACGGTGGAGATGGTATTGATATATTTATCGTTTCTACCACTGAGTGAGAGGATGGTAGACTGAGCGAAAAGTTCAAAACACAATGCCGCCGCGAGAGGGTTGCCGGGGAGATTGAGGATTAAGGTATTGCCGATACGTCCAAAGGTGGTGGGTTTACCGGGTTTAATCTCCACCGATTCGAACAGAGTTTCCAGCCCTAAAGAGCGAAATGCCTCTTTGGTAAAATCGGCATCACCGACACTTACACCACCCGAAGTGATAATAAAATCGGCATTGAGGGTGCTTTTGATATGACTTTGGATACTCTCCATCGTATCTTCTGCCGTCCCGCTAAAGAGAACATCACACCCAAGCTCCTCTGCACGTGCGACAAATGTAGGGGTATTGGTATTATAAAGCTGATGTGACTCGATTCGCTCATAATGCATTTTAAGCTCATTACCCGAAGCGAAAAGGGCTACTTTGGGACGTTGGAATAGAGAAACGTGGGTAATCCCCTGAGATGCGAGGAGGGTTATGTGATGGGCATAAAGGAGTGTTCCACGGGTGAGAAGCAATGCTCCTGCTTGAATATCTTCCCCTTTGAGTCGTATATGAGCAGAAGCTTTAATGGATGTAGGGAGAGTTACTTGTTCGTTGACGACACTTACCTCTTCGATGGGGACGATTGCTTCGCACCCTTGAGGGATTTTAGCACCTGTCATAATACGGATACATTGCTCTTCGACAAGGCGAATCTCATCTTTATCACCGGCGAAGATAGTACAGGATTGTTTGAGTGTTTTACCCGCATCACTGATGGAGACGGCGTATCCGTCCATCGCAGAGTTATCATAGGGAGGGAGGCAATAGAGTGCTGTGATATCTTCTGCTAATACACGACCGAGTGAGTTTTCGATGGGAATTATTTCTGTTCCGAGACTTTTTGCATGGGAATAGATTAAACCCAACGCCTCTTCTACACTGATCGCCATAAAAAGTCCTTTGAATATCCATTTTAGGTACTATTATAGAAAACATTAGGTAAAATCTCGTTTATGGAAGCACTGTATAATTTTGGTTTGGAAATTCACACTGTCGGCGTACTCGTTTTGATGGGGGTTGTCACGTTTAATATTTTAATGCTCGCATTGTCTAAAAATATTATCGTCTATGCACGGCGGATGAGGATCGTAATGCCTATTTCAGCCTCATTTATCGCGTTGATTCTCTTTACGGGAGCGATAATTATGGCGGCAAAACATCTCCATTTCACATTTGCCAATATCGTGATGATTGTTGCAGGAGTTGTGATGATTATCCTCGAGGCAAAACGGTATAAAACACTCAAGCGACGAACCAATATCGAGGAAGAGAATGCGTTTGAGGGGTATAAAAGTAAAGCATACCGATTTTTGGGAATCGAGATGGGAATGTTAGTCGTGATTAGTGTATGGATGATGTTGTGAAGTATATGCTTCATCAGCAAGCGGGTTCGCAAGAACTCGTTATATCGGGAGAAGAGTATAAATATCTCATCAAAGTACGCCGACATAAAGTGGATGATCTCATCATCTTTCGCCATAAAGAGCAACTGCAAACAGCCTATTACTATCGCCTAAATCGAACCGATGGTAAAAATGGCTATTTTAGCTTGGAAAGTTCTGTTAAGAATCTTTGCGAAGCACCGAAAAAACTCCATATTGGATGGTGTATCGTTGATCCCAAGACTATCGAAAAAACCTTACCGATGCTTACCGAACTAGGGGTCGCTAAAATTACGTTTATCCATTGTCGCCGCTCTCAGCAAAACTTTCGACTCGATTTTGAACGGTTCAACCGAATTATGGAGAGTTCGATAATGCAATGCGGACGTACCTCTTTTATAGAACTCTCCGAAACTCCTGCACTTAGTACGTTTTTAACCACCCATCCCGAAGCGGTTATTTTGGATTTCGGAGGGGAAGCCCTTGGAGTCGATGAAGAGATTGAAACCGTAGTCATCGGATGCGAGGGGGGATTTGATGAGGGTGAGCGAAAAGGATTTAATAGCCACTGTATCCGTCATTTTAACCTCCCGATGATTTTACGTTCAGAGACAGCGGCGGTGGCGATTGCCTCGATGAGGTTGTAAATTTAAAAAGTTTTCGGTATAATTCGCCTCCAACAATCCGTCCCCAGGTATGGATGTAAAATCAAAACCGATTGACGTACAACGCCGTCACTCACAAGGTAAAACTATGAAAAAAGATCTTCACCCAAATGTTGTAGAGAGTACAGTAGTATGTGCTTGTGGTAACACATTTACAACAACAAGTACAAAAGAATCAATCCGTGTTGATATTTGTAATGAATGTCACCCGTTCTATACAGGTTCTGAGCGTCAAGTAGACACTGCTGGACGTATCGATAAATTCAAAAAACGTTACGCATTAAATTCGTAATCTAAACCTTTGCCTCTTTGGGGGCAGAAACCGAGCACTCTTATGCTAAGCCTCGTCCCAACCCCTATCGGTAATATTTCTGATATATCTATCCGTTCACTTGAAGTTCTCTCTGTTGCTGATATTATCCTCTGCGAAGATACCCGTGTTACTAAAAAACTGATTCATCTACTCAAAGAACGTCACAACCTCACCACGACTGAACCCCAATTTCTGAGTCTCCATTCGCATAATGAATTGGAATTTGTTTCAAAACTGACACCAGAGTTTTTTAATGGTAATGTCGTCTATGTCAGTGATGCCGGGATGCCGGGGATTAGTGATCCTGGACAGATGCTGGTACGCTATTGTTTGGATAAGGGAATAAATTATGATATTCTTCCCGGTGCGAACGCCGTTTTGAGTGCATTTGTGGCGAGTGGCTTTTGTGAGACAAAAATGCTTTTTTTCGGATTTTTACCGCACAAAGGGCATGATCGCTCCGCCGCACTTCAAGAGGCATTGTTCAATGGTTATACGACAGTGTTGTATGAATCTCCCAAACGTTTAGAGAAATTACTTTCAGAGATTGCAATTTCTGCACCAGTACGCCGAGTTTTTTTAGCCAAAGAGTTGACGAAAAAATTTCAACGTTTTTTCCACGGTACGGCACAACAATTGCTTAGCGAGATGGAATCGGAGATACGGGGAGAGTGGGTTGTTGTAATCGAAGCTTCTGAATCTCGTGGAGCGAGCCTCAATGAACAGGATATTCTTGAACTTGATATCCCCAAAAAAGCGGCTTCTAAGCTGATTGCAAAAATTACGGGTGAAAATCCAAAAGAGTGCTATACTCGCCTCTTAAACTACTAAGGAAAACTATGCTTATTTACGGAAAACAACCGGTGTTTTATGCCCTAGAGCGTCACCGTTCACGGATTAAAACACTCTATCTTGCCAAAGAGATTGATAAAAAAGAGTACGGTCTGTTGATGAAAATGGGTTTTGAAGTAAAACGTATCCCTGAAAACGCGGCGCAAGCAATGGTCAAGGGGGGGAATCATCAAGGCTACATTGCTGAAATTTCTCAAATGGTCCCTTATGCCTCCCCATTTTTAAAATCGTGCAGTTTTGTTGTGATTTTAAGCTCCATAACCGATATGGGTAACATCGGGGCATTAGTGCGCAGTGCGTATGCACTGGGTGTAGATGCGTTAGTCATTAGCGGTATAAAAGAGCCGAATTTTGAATCAATTATCCGAACGAGCAGCGGAGCAGCACTCGATTTACCGATAGTTGTGATTCATAATATCCATGATGTTATGCATGAGTTAAAACAATCGAAATTTTCACTTTATGGGGCAGTTCTCGGTGGTGAGAATGTACGTGAGATGAGTTTTGCACCCAAGCGAGCACTCATACTCGGTAATGAGGGAGAGGGGCTAAGCGGTCGGGTTCAAAAAGGGCTTGATCATGGCGTTTCTATCCCTATGGCACACGATTTTGACTCACTGAATGTGGGTGTTGCGGGGGCAATTTTAATGGAGAGAATGCGATGAGTAAAGTAAAAACATTTGATGATATAGTCTCTTTAGGGGTTAATAGTATCCATGAACATACTCATATTTCACGTGCTAAATTAGAGTTGCTTCTAAACAAATCGTTTGGAGAGATAAATCGTGTCCAATTTATGGGTTTTCTCTCTATTTTAGAACGAGAATATAGTGTTAATCTCTCCAGTTTACGGGATGAGTACGATGGTTATCTGCAAATGAATCCGAATCAAGTTACTTCGGCTAATTCTGCAATCTTACAAGCTCCTTCAAATCCCCGTATAAAATGGGTCATCGGTGGAATTCTTTTAATTATCGTATTGATCGGATTTGTAGTATTGACGCAAAACAGATTGAGCAATATACCGAAAGAAGAGGTAATAGTACTCAATACCAGTGAAGTTAATCGTACAGAACCAGCGTTATTGGTAGATCAAAACAGTACAATAGATAGTAATGTAACAGAAACAAATTCAACAGTGGTATCGGAAGAAAACACTACTAAAAGCTCTACGGTACAAAACTTTGGTCACATTCTTCGTATCGAACCTGCTTCGAAAGTTTGGGTTGGGATGATGGATTTACAGAGCGGTGTAAAAACACAAAAATTGACTAGCAGTGCAATAGAAATTGATACGGCTAAAAATTGGCTTTTGATTTTTGGGCACGGGCGATTAAAGCTTATCGGTAAAGATAGTAACACAACACTGAAAGAGCGAAATACTGCTTGGTTTGCTTATGAAAATGGAGTATTAACACAGTTAACGTCAGAACAATTTAATCTGAAAAACAAGGGAAGCAACTGGTAGTGAAAACACTCTTTTGGCTGTTGCTTTTTCCGTTATTTCTTTTTTCTGCTGAGAGTAGAACGATAGTGAATCTCACACTGTACCATGCTGATAAAGTTACGACTAAAATTATCCTTTCTGCGTTAAATAGTGTCGGGCAACGTCCTAATATTAGCCGATTTGAGTCGCTTTCTGACACTATTTTTTTGGAGATGGAACTTCAAGGAACACGACCGTTTGACGCACAATACTTTAGCGAAATCGTTAAAGAGAACGGCGTGAATGTAGTTAAAGAAACATATCAAAAAAATAAATGGATTATGGAACTCGACGGCTCTTCTGGGCATTGGAACCTTAGCGAAATTACCCCTGATGAGGGGGCTCAGATGGAGAAATCGGCATCACCATCATGGTTTATTGTCAATCATTCAAGTGCCATTACTATTGAAGCGCCCTATGGCGGTAAATGGTACCCCGATGTAGCGGTATTTGATGCTAATATGGAGGTTTTGGTCTCTTTGAGGGAATTTAAATCCAAAGAGAGACTCTCTTTTTCGCTTCCGGAAGGGGCGGTCTATATGAAGGTTTCATCTGCAAATGGGATGAAATTACTCAAAGAAGGGACGTGGATCGAACACACTGCGGGTGAGCGTTAAGTACCATAAGCTTTTTGGTAGAGGAAAAGTGGTAGAATGGCGCAATTTTTTAATGGCAGGTATACATTTATGTTTGATGAAATCCAATTTGATCGGATCAAACGACTTCCAAAATACGTTTTTGCTGAGGTAGGCGAACTAAAAATGGCTCGTAGACGTGCGGGCGCTGATGTGATTGACTTCAGTATGGGGAATCCTGATGGAGATACTCCCGCCCATATCCGTGAGAAATTGATTGAATCGGCCAAAAAAACAAAAGTACATGGATACTCTGTTTCTAAAGGGATACCTAAACTCCGTGGTGCTATTTGTGATTGGTATAAACGTCGTTACGACGTCGATCTTAATCCTGATACCGAAGCGGTTGCAACGATGGGATCGAAAGAGGGATATGCACACCTAGCCTATGCCATTACAAACCCTGGAGATGTGGTAGTTGTCCCTGATCCAACCTATCCTATTCACTCGTATGCCTTTATTCTTGCCGGTGGAAATGTTCAAAAAATGGAATTGCCGTTTGACGAAGATTATAAAGTGGATGAAGATCTCTTTTTTGAGCGTCTTGAACACGCTTTTCACACCTCATTTCCTAAGCCGAAATATGTTGTGGTTAACTTTCCCCATAACCCTACGACAGCAACGGTAACACCCGATTTTTATACGCGTATTGTTGAGATGGCGAAAAGAGAACGTTTTTATATTATCAGTGATATCGCCTATGGAGATTTGACGTTTGATGGGTACATAACACCGTCGATCATGTCGGTTCCGGGGGCAAAAGATGTTGCGGTTGAGAGTTTTACCCTCTCAAAAAGTTACAATATGGCGGGATGGCGTGTCGGATTTTTTGTTGGAAATGCGAAATTAATCGGTGCATTGCAAAAAATTAAAAGTTGGCTCGACTATGGGATGTTTACACCGATTCAAGTAGCGGCTACCGTTGCGTTGCAAGGGGATCAAAGCTGTGTCAAAGAGATTACCGATAAATATGATCATCGTCAAAATATATTGATTGAGGCGTTTAATCGTGCCGGATGGCCTATGCGACGTAATCAAGCCTCAATGTTTATATGGGCTAGAATTCCTGAATGTGCTCGCCATTTGGGAAGTTTGGAGTTTTCTAAACGACTTTTAGTAGAAGCCAATGTCGCTGTATCACCAGGGATAGGGTTCGGTGAATATGGGGATGAGTATGTCCGTATTGCATTAATTGAAAATGATAAACGTATCCGCCAAGCAGCTAAAAATATTAAACATTTTTTGAGTACGTTTAATAGCAAGGTTTCAGAGTGATTCGTGTCGGTGTTATCGGAGTCGGTACGGTTGGGCGTGCAGTTGTTCAAATATTAGAAGAAAACCGCTCCATTATCACTGCCCGTTCTGGAGATGAGATTGTCGTTAAAAGCGGAGTAGTGCGTGATCTTTCTAGGGTTTCAGATCTATCCATCAAGCTTTCTCAAGACCCATACGATATTGTCAATGATCCAGAGATCGATATTGTTGTTGAACTGATGGGGGGGATTGATTTCCCCTTTGAAATTGTTAAAAAAGCACTTCAAAACGGCAAAGCGGTAGTTACCGCCAATAAAGCACTTCTTGCATACCACCGTTACGAGCTTCAAGAGATTGCCAAAGAGATACCGTTTGAATTTGAAGCAAGCGTGGCGGGAGGAATTCCAATTATTAATGCACTGCGTGATGGGCTTTCAGCTAATCATATCCTTTCTATAATGGGGATTATGAACGGCACATGCAATTTTATGCTCACAAAAATGATGAAAGAAGGGGTTGCTTTTGATGCGGTATTAGCCGAAGCACAAGCACTCGGTTATGCGGAAGCCGATCCGACGTTTGATATTGGTGGATTTGATGCGGCCCATAAACTGTTGATTCTTGCCTCAATCGCGTACGGAATTGATGCAAAACCTGAAGAGATATTGATTGAAGGGATTCAAAACATCACTCAAACCGATATCGCTTTTGCCAAAGAGTTCGGATACACAATTAAACTTTTGGGGATTGCCGCACGCGATGGAGATGAGGTAGAGCTTCGTGTTCATGCCGCATTGGTGAAAGAAGCGGCAATGATTTCGAAAATCGATGGGGTGATGAATGGAATCAGCGTGGTAGGTGACCGTGTCGGAGAAACTCTTTATTACGGTCCGGGAGCGGGCGGGAATGCGACGGCAAGTGCCGTAGTTGCCAATATTATTGATATTGTTCGCTCCGGTAAACGTTCCCCGATGCTTGGATTTAACCATCCGTTGGAAGAGGGACTCCGACTAAAAAATCCTGATAATATACGTTCAAAATATTATTTACGCTTGCGTATTGCCGACAAAGCAGGTATTTTGGCAAAAATTACCGAGTTATTTGCAAAACACTCTATTTCAGTAGAGGCGATGATACAGCGACCGTTTGCAGAGGAGTGTGCCCACCTCTTAATCTCCACTCACGAAGCGGTAGAGAGAGATATCCGTGCGTTAATGGGTGAGTTAGAATCACTCGATGCGGTTCTTGAAACCCCTTGTATGATTAGGATCGTTTAACTTAGATACTCTTGCCAATCTTTGATTGGTAACCTCACCACTTTTCTCCTTAATAAAACTTTAACTTAAAATTATGTAAAATACGCGTCCACTTTGCCCTCTTGGACAAAACAGGTTGAATATTTTTAACTGCGTAGGCGTAGTTACAAGTATTGGTGCAACAAATGTCAGCACCTACGAGAGGCAAGGGATTTAAACATTCGGAGCTTGACAATGAAAGTTCGTTCTTCAGTGAAGAAAATGTGCGACGATTGCAAAATCATCAAGCGCAAAGGGGTAGTTCGCGTTATCTGCAAAACCCCAAAACATAAACAAAGACAAGGATAAGCATGGCACGTATTGCTGGTGTGGACTTACCTAAGAAAAAACGTTTAGAGTATGCATTAACTTATATCTATGGTATCGGTTTGCATACTTCACGTAAAATTTTGGATGCTACAGGGCTTGATTATAACAAGCGCGTGTATGAGCTAAGTGAAGATGATGCAGCGACATTGGCGAAAGAAATTCGCGCAAGTGTTGTTGTAGAAGGTGATCTTCGTAAGCAAGTTGCTATGGATATTAAAGCGTTGATGGATCTCGGTTCTTACCGTGGTCTTCGTCACCGTAAAGGTCTCCCATGCCGTGGTCAAAAAACCAAAACCAATGCTCGTACTCGCAAAGGTAAGAAGAAAACTGTCGGCTCAGCCACAAGATAAGGGATTAGCATATGGCAAAAAGAAAAGCAACCCGTAAAAAAATTATTAAAAAGAATATTGCTAAAGGTATTGTACATATCTTAGCTTCATTCAATAACACTCTTGTAACCGTAACGGACGAGATGGGTAACATGATTGCATGGAGCTCAGCTGGTTCACTCGGATTCAAAGGGTCAAAAAAATCGACTCCTTTTGCTGCTCAACAAGCGGTAGAAGATGCGATGGGTAAAGCAATGGTCCACGGTATTAAAGAAGTGGGAATTAAAGTTCAAGGACCAGGTTCTGGTCGTGAAACTGCAGTTAAAAGTGTTGGTGCTATTGAGGGGCTACGTGTTTCATTTATGAAAGATGTTACTCCACTACCACACAATGGTTGTCGTGCGCCTAAGCGCCGACGCGTGTAAGGAGCGAAGCTATGGCAAGATATAGAGGACCCGTAGAAAAAATCGAAAGACGATTTGGTGTAAGCCTTGGCCTAAAAGGTGAGCGTCGTTTAGCAGGTAAAAGTGCTCTCGACAAACGTCCTTACGGACCTGGTCAACATGGCCAACGTCGTACAAAAATCTCTGAGTACGGTACACAGCTTCGTGAAAAACAAAAAGCGAAATTTATGTACGGCTTGAGTGAAAAACAAATGCATTCATTGTTTGATGAAGCAAAACGTCGTCATGGTAACACCGGTACTAACTTGGTTATGTTACTTGAGCAACGTCTTGACAATGTTGTTTATCGTATGGGCTTTGCAACGACTCGTCGTTTTGCGCGCCAATTGGTAAACCACTGTCACGTACTTGTTGATGGCAAACGTGTTGATATCCCTTCTTACCGTGTAAAACCGGGACAAAAAGTGGAAATTATCGAAAAAAGTAAAAAGAACAATCAAGTTGTTCGTGCGATGGAACTTACCAACCAAACTGGTCTAGCATCATGGGTTGATATTGATCAAGCGAAAGTGTTTGGTATTTTTACTCGTCTTCCAGAGCGTGAAGAGGTAGTTATTCCTGTTGAAGAACGTCTAATCGTTGAGCTTTACTCGAAATAATCAATAAAGAAAGGGCACTCAGCATGAAAAAAATTAAAACTTCTCCGCTTCTACCAAAAGAGTTTGTCGTTGAACAAATCAGCGCGAATGAAGCGAATATTATTGCGTATCCGTTTGAAACAGGATACGCAGTATCGATTGCTCACCCAATTCGCCGCTTTTTGTTGAGCAGCTCAGTAGGGTTTGCCCCAATCGGTATCAAAATCGAGGGTGCTAAGCATGAGTTTGACTCTGTGCGCGGTATGCTTGAAGATATTTCAGATTTTATTATCAATTTAAAAGGTATCCGTTTTAAATTGAAAAATGGTCTCAAAGAGAAAGAGATTGCTTACAGTTTTGCAGGCCCTTGCGAAATTCACGGCAGCGATTTAGAGAATGATGATGTTGAGATCGTTACCCCTAATGGATTTCTTGCGACATTAAATGAAGATGCTACGTTAAACTTTTCTATTAAAGTGTACCAAGGTATCGGATATATGCCAAGTGAAGATATCCGTGAAATGTTGGGTGATGGTTACATTGCTTTGGATGCGTATTTCACACCGGTTCGTCGTGCTACTTATGCAATCGACAATGTACTTGTTGAAGATAATCCAAATTTTGAAAAAGTAATTATCAATATCTTAACTGATGGTCAAATCTCACCGGTTGATGCGTTTAAAAATGCATTGGATGTGATGTATGCTCAAATGGCTGTTTTTAACAGTGAAGTGAGTATTAAATCAGCCAATCCAACGATTGAGCGTAATGATGAACATCCTGAATTAAAACGTTTGGGCGCACGTATTGAAGAACTCGGGCTTAGTGCGCGTAGTTTTAACTGCTTGGATCGTTCAAATATCAAATACATTGGTGAAATCGTTTTGATGAGCCAAAATGATTTGAAAGAGGTAAAAAACCTTGGCAAAAAATCGTTTGAAGAGATTTTAGAAAAAATCACTGAATTTGGTTATGTTGTCGGGCAAGAGTTAGCAGACGATTTAGTTGTCGCTATTAAAAAGAAAATCGAAGCTGAATAATCCTAGTTATTGAGCTTTTGGGCTTACTGCCGAAGTAAACCCGGTGTTAACGTAGATAAAGGGATGAATTTCTTTATCGTCTAAAATAATAAACGAGGAAGTATCGTATGAGACATCGTCACGGATACCGTAAGCTAGGTCGTACAAGTTCACATCGTGAAGCTTTGTTGACCAATCTTAGTATTGCATTGTTCGAACATGGTAAAATTGAGACAACGTTGATTAAAGCAAAAGAATTACGTTCATTTGCTGAAAAACTAATTACTACTGCACGTATTGGTGATGCAAATGCGCATCGTTCAGTATTCGCAGTTTTACAAAACAAAGAAGCGACAAAAAACCTTTTAGGTGTTGTTGCTCCAAAATACACTGAACGTAACGGTGGATACACTCGTATCATTAAAACCCGTATTCGTCGTGGTGATGCTACAGCAATGGCAACTATCGAACTCGTATAACGGGTTCGATAGCTTCACTGCTTAAAGCAAACTTCGTCTAAAAATCCTATACATTCCTATTAGTCCTTGTTTAGTCCAAATTCCTTATATTGTCACAATGAATTCGCAGTAAAAAAGGGTATAAAAATATGATTCCATTCACCGATGAAGAGTTGATGCAACCAGTGCGTCGTGTTATCGATAAAGTCCGACCGTCACTTGCCCTTGATGGTGGAGATATCGCTTTTTTAAATGTTAAGAATGGAACAGTATATGTACAGCTTCAAGGGGCATGTGTTGGATGCGGTAGTAGTGGAAATACATTGAAATACGGAGTTGAGCGTCAGTTGCGTATGGATATTCATCCTGAGCTTACGGTGATCAATGTACCACATGGTATGGAAAATTCAATCGATTCGTTATAATTTTATTTTTGACGATATAGTTTTACAATAGCATTAGGAGGGAATATTATGAAAACAAACAAATACTCCAAAACCCTCAATACGGCTCATGAGCATTTTATGGCGGGTCAATACAGTGAAGCATTAAGAGATTACTCTTTGGTATTGCGTGAAAATCCATTGTCAAAAGAGGCTTATAACGGAGCAATTTTATGTGATATGGCGATGAGTGGAGAGGGTGGTGCTGAAGCACTCTTTGACTATTATGCGATTTTACGAAGTGAAGATGAAGAGCAAGCAGATACGGTTATTTCAGAGATACTCGAGACCATGGACGGTACGTTAGAACAGCTAGCTAATTTGTTCAGTGAGGGGATTAATCAACGTATCGAGTTTGCAGATGGAATCATGTATTCAGAATTTAAAGAACTTGTTGTGAGTGAAAATGATTTCAAACGTATTTTTGAAAATATTATGTTCTCAACCCGTGTCATTATCACTGAAAAAGAGGATTTTGTCGATTTTCTCGATAATTTAATCGATAACGGCTATAAAGAGATGGCATTGAGTTATTTAGAGAGCGCATTGGGAGTCTATCCTAATGATACTCAATTGCGTAATTTGTTACGACGATTAGCCAAAGGGGACTCAGTTGAAAATTGAGCTTCACGATCAGCCCTATCGCTATATCTCAGAAAATTCAAAAGAGTGCGATGAATCATGTGCTTTTTTGATAACCAAACAAAATCACAAGTTTCAAGACGATGCCCGTGAACGAGGAACAGATACTTTTTTAACACCTGATGAGTGTTGGAGAGTGTTTGGGCTTAATCGAATCAAAGTAATCGGGATTACGGGAACCAACGGTAAAACCACAACCGCAAGTGCGATCTATTCTATTTTACTCGATTTAGGGCATAAATGTGCGATGCAGGGGACACGCGGATTTTTTATGAATGATGCTCTTGTGGAGGGGAAAACACTCACTACACCGACGGTTTTAAATACGTATCGTCATATGCTCCACGCGATTCAAAACGGGTGTGAATATTTCGTTATGGAAGTAAGCTCACATGCGATTGAGCAAGAGCGGATTGCAGGGATTACGTTTGATTTGAAAATTTTGACCAATATTACCCAAGATCATCTCGATTATCATGCAAGTATCGAAGAGTATATTCGGATAAAAAACCTCTTTTTTGCCGATGAATCCAAAAAGCTCATCAACAAAGATGAGCCTCGTGCGCAGTTTAATTTTAAAAATGCGTTTACCTATGGTGTTGAGAACCCCGCTACCTATAAGATAATGGCGTATTCCCTCAATAACGGGGTTAGCGGTGTTCTGAAATATTTTGAAGAACATGTAAGCTTTGTTACATCGTTACACGGTTTTTTCAACCTCTATAATATTACCGCTGCTATGGCGGCTGTCCATTTGGTTACCAATGAGCCGTTGGAAAAGATTACCGATGTGATTGAAAATTTCGGGGGTGTAAGCGGACGAATGGAAGTGGTGAGTGAGTCACCGCTCGTTATTGTCGATTTTGCCCACACCCCTGATGGGATGGAACAAGTTCTAAATGCTCTCAAAGAGAAAGAGGTTTTAGTCGTTTTCGGTGCCGGTGGAGATCGAGATCGAACGAAGCGTCCACTGATGGGGAGGGTTGCGAGTGCATATGCAAAAAGAGTTTATGTGACCAGTGACAACCCCCGTTTTGAAGATCCGGATACTATTATCGAAGAGATATTAGTGGGTATAGAAGATAAAAGCAATGTGTATGTCGATGTTAATCGCCGTAATGCCATTGCGAAAGCTTTACAGGATCGAACGGGTGATGAAGTGGTGCTGATTTTGGGTAAAGGGGATGAAACATCTCAGATTATTTACGATCAACATCTTCCGTTTGATGATCGCGTTGTTGCGCGTGAGTTGTTAAAAGAGCTTTAAATCGATAAATTGTTCACTAGAACTAACAATGCACTGTTTCAATTTGGCTATAATACCGTTATTATTTTGCGGTACTACTGCACACACTAACTAAAGGGGCGTTACGATGGGTTTACCTCAGCCGGCGTTTTATATTTTCAAATGCGAACAAAGCTCACCTCCGGGGATGCCGAAACCAAGTTGTGTTAATCCACAAACTCAGGATATTTTTCAACATTTAGCACAAACGTTGATGCAAAAAGGGTTGATTGCAACCGTACAGCCGATTCGTACTTCGTGCATGAACCGCTGTAATGTGGGTCCGATTATGCTTGTTGAACCGGGTCATGTGATGTATGCAGGACTTACCAAAGAGAAAATTAATGAAATCATCGATCGTCATATTATCGGCGGTGAAGTGGTGGAAGAGTATGTTATCCCCGCAGAACTTTGGGATGCAGCGATTACTCCTGCTGATATGATGAAGCAGATGGGGCGCTAATCAATGTTGATCGAGATGTTGTACAGTAAAATCCACCGTGCTACGGTGACCGACGCTAATCTAAATTACGTCGGGTCGATCACAGTGGATGAAGAGCTTTTGGAAGCTTCAAAAATGCGTGTGGGTCAAAAAGTGGAAATTCTCAATATCAATAATGGTGAGCGTTTTTCAACCTATATCATTCTCGGCGAGCGCGGACAACGTGATATCTGCTTAAACGGGGCAGCAGCACGTAAAGTACACAAAGGAGACAAAATTATTATTGTGGCGTACGCTACCTATAATGATGCCGAACTTGAAACCTATAAACCTACAGTGGTGTTGGTCGATGATGATAACTGTATTACTGAAGTGATTGAAAAGATATAAGCCTCACTATGTTAAACTTGCGCTAAAAAAAGGTGAGGGCAGTAATGGAGCAGTTTGAAGCGTATTTAACAGCACATTTGCCCTTATCTCCAAGTTTTCATCCCCACTATGAAGCCGCACTCCATCAGATGCTTAAGGGGGGAGGGAAGCGATTCCGTCCTGCATTGCTTTTAGGTGTCGTTCGTGCCTGTAATCCCCTTTTGCTCTCTGGTGCTCATGCGGTTGCACTGGCAATTGAGCTTTTGCACACCTATTCTCTCATTCATGATGATTTGCCGGCGATGGATAACGCCGATCTTCGTAGAGGTATCCCGACGCTCCATAAAACGTATGATGACGTGAGTGCTATTTTGGTCGGAGATGCTTTGAATACCTATGCGTTTGAGGTGTTATCTAATGCCCCCTTTAGTGATAAGGTGATTGTTAAATTGGTGCGTGAGCTTTCATCGAACGGTGGATTAAACGGGATGGTTCTAGGACAAGCGATTGATTGTCATTTTGAGAATACCCCATTGGAGATTGAACAGGTAAAAATGCTCCATATCCATAAAACGGGAAAATTGATTGCGGCATCACTTAAAATGGGAGCTATTATAGTTGGGCGTGATGAACTAGCCAATCAGCTTTATGATTTCGGGATCGATTTAGGGTTGCTTTTTCAAATCCAAGATGATATTCTCGATGTGACGCAAGATTCTAATCAAGCGGGTAAAACGACACAGAACGATCAAGCCAAAAACAGTTTTGTGACACTGTTAGGGTTAGAAAAATCGATGGAAGAGGCGGATAGTTTAGCCTCTAAATTAACACAACAGATGGAAAGTTTTGATGAGAGTTTACAGCGTGAACTCTCACCAACACTTACCCACTACATTAACAGACATAAGGAATAACCAATGAGTAATGCAATGCGCCAAAAAATGGCAGACACGATTCGATTTCTAGCGACCGATATGGTGCAACAAGCTAATTCTGGTCATCCGGGTGCTCCGATGGGACTGGCTGATATCGCAGTGGTACTCTCTGAGTATCTTAATCATAACCCTAAAAATCCGAAATGGTTAAACCGTGACCGTTTGGTTTTCTCCGGTGGTCATGGTACGGGTCTGATTTATTCTCTTAATTATTTGTGGGGATACGGTTTAGAGATTGAAGATTTAAAACAATTCCGTCAGCTTCACTCGAAAACTCCGGGACATCCTGAATATGGACATACTGCTGGGATTGAAATTACTACCGGTCCTTTGGGGCAAGGGATTGCGAACGCGGTTGGATTTGCAATGGCATCCAAATTTGTAGGGCATAAAGTGAATTCGGAAACGGCAAAAATGATAGATCATAATGTCTATTGTTTATGCGGAGACGGCGATTTGGAAGAGGGGATTAGTTATGAGGCATGTTCCGTTGCGGGACATATGTGTCTTGATAATTTGATTCTTATTTATGATTCCAATCGTATTACCATTGAAGGTTCTACAGAACTAAGTTTGAGCGAAAATATCCGAGATCGATTTGAATCACAAAATTGGGCTGTTTTAGAAATTGATGGACATAATTTTGATGAGATCGACGGTGCGTTTACGCAAGCACAGTTGATTGAGCGTCCGGTTCTTATTATTGCAAACACCGTTATTGCCAAAGGGGGCGATACGATGGAAGGATCTCATCATGCGCACGGTGCACCGCTTGGGCATGAGGTGATAAAAGCGGCAAAACTAAAAGCGGGCTTTGATCCTGAAAAAACATTTAATGTTGATGCGGATGTATTAGAGCGTTTCCGTTGTGCTGTTGAAAAAGGGGACGCATCAGAGCGAGAGTGGAATCACCGTCTCAAAGAGTTGCCTTTGGTAGAACAAAATGAAGCGTTTGAGCAGTTAATGAATCCGGATTTCAGTCGTATTGAATGGCCAACATTTAGTAAAGCTGATGCAACGCGTAATACCAACGGAATTATCCTTAATGCTATCGCTAAGGCAATACCGGGGTTCTTGGGTGGTTCAGCAGATTTAGCACCGTCGAATAAAACAGAATTGAGTAATATGGGCGAATTCCCAAAAGGGAAAAATATCCATTTTGGTATCCGTGAGCATGCTATGGCGTCGATTAGCAATGCGATGGCACTTTATGGTCCGATTATGCCGTTTAGTGCTACCTTTTTTGTCTTTAGCGATTACTTGAAACCCTCTGTCCGGATTGCAGCCCTTGCAGGGATTCAACAATTTTTTGTTTGGACGCATGACAGTATCGGTGTCGGTGAAGATGGTCCTACCCATCAACCGATTGAGCATTTAAGCCAATTCAGAGCATTACCAAACTTTTACGTTTATCGTCCTGCGGATGGAGCTGAAAATGTTAAGTGTTGGCAAAAAGCATTGTCGATGAAAAACTCGCCGAGCGGTTTTGTCTGTTCACGTCAAAACTTACCGATTCTATCGGCACCGATTTTGGGTGATGTTGAAAACGGAGGGTATTTACTCCAAGAAGAGTCAAACGCGACGGTGACTTTGATGGCATCAGGTTCTGAAGTCTCTCTTGCGTTAGAGACGGCCAAAGCATTAGCTGAGCGTGGTGTGATTGCTAATGTCGTGAGTGTACCGTGTTTTGATTTATTGCTAGAACAATCACAAAGCTATATTGATTCAATCATTAAACCTTCCACGAAAAAAGTGGCAATCGAAGCGGCACGCGGATTAGAGTGGTACCGTTTTGCCGATACAGTCGTAGCTATGGAAAGTTTCGGAGCGAGTGCGCCGGCAGATCAATTGTTTGAGTATTTTGGATTTACCGCAGAAGCGATTGCATCGAAAATTTAAATTTTGCCTCGCTTGAGGCTAGCTTTAGTAGCCAAAGTGGCAAGCGTAGTAAAAGGGAATAGATGATAGATTCACCAGAGTATTTAGCAAAACGGGCATTTTTTGATTCCCTAATTACCCTCTATGGACGTAACGTTGCGGTAGAAATATTACGCGATTCTACGGTAAAAATCCATAAATTGCATCTCTCTAAAAGCAACCGTATCGATGAAACCATCGAAGAGATACTCTCATTAGCAGAGGCTCGCGGTATTGAAATCAAATACCATACCAAAGACTCTTTATCACGAATCTCCAAAAACAGTGCTCAAGATCAAGGGGTAGCCTTGGATGTTGAAGCACAAAACTACCGCAATGCTACCATGTTAGAGAACGATTTTCCCAACGATTTTCGTCTCTTAGCTCTCGATGGGATTAATAACCCTCAAAATCTTGGGATGATTGTCCGCTCTGCCGCCGCGAGCCGTATAGATGGAATCATTTTGCCGAAAAAAAACAGCACCAAGCTCTCTCCTCTCGTGATGAAAGCCTCTGCCGGAACCCTCTTTAAAATCCCTATCTATTATTGTGATACCCTCTCAGAAGTACTTCCGCTCAAAAACAGTACCGTGATTACCCTCTCTTCACATGCGGTTGAGGATATTCACTCTTTGAAAATCCCCTCACGGGCTATTTTTGTGTTAGGAAATGAATCTGAGGGTGTAAGCCGTGAGATAGAATTACTCTCTAGTGTGCGTGTTTCCATCCCGATGCACCGCGGAGTAGAATCGCTTAATGTTGCTATCACCGCAGGGATTGTCGCTTTTTTACCGTGAAATATTGCTAAAGTTTGATAGAATACTTGCTATGAATACACAAGCTGAAATCATCTCTTTTTTACAACACAACCGAAAGTTTCTATCGGATCATTATCATGTGAGTAAAATTGCATTGTTTGGATCATTTGCCCGTAATGAACAACGAGATGATAGTGATGTTGATCTGTTAATAGAATTAGAAAATGGCACTGAAAATGTGCATGAGACGAAACAATCTCTTCGAGAATTCTTGAGTAGTTCATTTGAGCGTAGTATTGATTTAGCTCGTGAAAAATATCTGAAAAGCTACGCAAAAGATCAGATTTTAAAAGATGCGGTGTATGTCTAAGATTCTTCGTGTATTTTTTTTAATTTTTCTATTTTTGATAGATGTGTATGCGAGCAGTGTGCCGAAGTTACAAGTAGGAAGCTTGTATTATGATCAAGTTAACCTTACCCCAAATCATAAACTCATCATAGCTATTTCAGGAATCAATTTAGAAATTTGGCAAACAAATGATACACGATTGCTTTACAGAGAAAAGCTATGGCATACACATGGGATAAAATTTTTGATTGATCAAGATAATGATAGGTTATTTGCTACTATTGGGTATGGATTTAATGTTTATGATTTAAAAACTTTGAAACTGATTGCATCACATAATATTTTACCATCTGCATTTTACGTTAGTAAAATGTTTTTATCTGCTTCTGAGAATAAAGTTTATGTAGATGGTGAAATTAATCGACTTGAAAAATGTATGGTATATGATATTGCTTCAAATACTTATTTCGAAGAGAAGGATTACAAGACTTGCAAGAAACAACAGAACTTCCCAACTAATACTTTTGATAAATCAAAATTGATTTTATTACCTGCTGAAAGTTATATGACATTTGGTGCTGGAAATGACAAGGCAATATTAGTAGATGATAATCGATACATCGGTTGGGATTTAAAAGAAGGTAGAGAAATATGGCGTAATTTTACGGGTTGGACTCAATGTAAGGATTGTTCACCTGATCCTCATGTTGTTGCTTTTCATCATACTGATAGAGTGATAGTGACACCTGCTTTTGAAAAATATGATGTATTTGAAAAAGATGGAATGTATGCTCTTCTAAATTTTGATATGGGTACAGGAATTTATAACTATATCCCAATTAAACAAACCGGTTCATTAGCAATAAGTAGTGATGATAAACGATTGGCTATTTTGAGTGCAGATGGCAATGGAAGTATTTATGAACCAAATAGTATGAAGTACTTAAGCGGTTTTAATGGTCGTCATAGTGAAGGAGGTGTCGGTTTTTTTATCCGAGCAAAAGTTGAATACAATGAGCATATTAATGATTTTATGAGTAATAATCCTAGTTTTAAACATCGATATGAAATCGAGCAAGCCTGTATCAATGATCGTTTAGAATTAGTTCAGTTATTTGATCATATGTTTAGCGTGAGAGATAAAAGTGATCAAAAGCAAATAGCACAATTTGTCAGCTTTAAAGATGGTGAATGGTTGATAGTTACTGATGAGGGATACTTTAATGCTTCATCTAAAAAAGTACTAAATAATCTAAATATTTTTGAATCAGTCACACGCGCAAGAGGGATTAACGATGAGGAGGTCAAAAAATATTATCGTCCAGATATTGTGAGTGCATTGTTGCAACAAAAACCGCTTCATGATTTAGAAACCAAAGAAATAAAATTTGTTTTGCCTGAAAAAGCCGTATACATCAATCAGTATTACCCAAGTTTGCGTGCGATGTACGTAAACGATAAAAATCCATACAGCCTTGCTAGTTTGGCTGAAGAGAAAAATCCTAAAGATTTAAAACTGATTAAGCAAGCAATTTTAGACTCAAATAGCTCAGATATAAAATCTACACTTTATCGTTCGCTCAATAACTTTGATGAAAATGAAACACTATCATTTGTCCACGAGCAACTTGACAAAGCAAGTTCTATCGATAATCAGATTGTTTTACTCTCATTGATCAAAAATATCGATATACGTGTTCAAAAATTATCGGAATTGTTATCCAAAAAATTATTATCCGAAAATACAATTATATGGTTCGCTACGTGGGCAAGAGAAGAAGATTGTCAAAAGTTTGAGCCATTGTTGTGGCAAGCGGTTAAAAAAAGTCTTAGAATTCGGAATGAAGTGGTTTTAAATTATTTGATGAAAAAAGGTCCAAAAAGATTAGAAAAAATATGGGTGGAATCAGCTGTTAAAATACTCAAGAATAGTGATGATTTTGATGGTATTTTGAGCTTAAAAAATATTATTCCATATCTTTATAAACTAAATCCTAGTAAAACAATTGAGTTGCTTACTGATCCGCAGTACAAATTTAATGTCTATCTCTTTGATTATATTCAAGATCCTGCACTCACCCCAGTCTTATTCGATCATTTAATTGAAAATGGCGATTTAAATTCTAAAGTATTCAATAATTTACTTAGTTATAAAAATCAAAATATCAACAAGAAGATGATTGAAAAAATAATAGTAATGGATTGTAAGAAAATTTCTAAACGTTTGAAACAAAAAATAGAAAACGATCTCAATATCACTCTTCCGTGCGATAAAAATTGACATCAAAATTCCACCGCGCTTATGTCGAAATAACCAATATTTGCGGTTTGGCATGCAGTTTTTGTCCTCCCAAAGAGTCTCCGACACAGACGATGGAGCTCTTGTTTTTTAAGCAAGTGCTAAAAGAGTTAAAGCCCTATACCGATGAGGTGGCACTGCACGTGATGGGTGATCCGATGGTGTTGTCTAATCTCGGAGAGTATCTTGATTGCGCCCACGTATCGGGTTTTAAAGTGATGATTACCACGAGCGGTTTTTATCTGGATGAACAACGCCGATTCGCCCTTTTTCACCCCTCCATCCGTCAAGTCAATATTTCACTCAATAGTTTTAATAAAAATAGCGTCGCACGCTCTTTTGAAACTTACATGGAACCGATATTAGCATTGTGTGATGAGAAACTGTCGCGTAAGGGTGATTTTTTTATCAATCTACGGCTGTGGAATCTTGATGAAGTCCACAGTGAGAGCCATTTTAATGGACAGCTATTTGCACTTTTGGAGGAGCGTTTTTCTCTTGAGTCGGGGATGATTGCTTCAAATATTAGCGGAGAGCGTCAATCGATTCGGTTAGCATCGAAAATACTGCTCCATTTTGATCGCTATTTTGAGTGGCCAAGCCTCAAAAACGAGGTTGTAGGAGATGGATATTGTCACGGTTTAAGTAAACAAATTGCCATATTAGCCGATGGGCGTGTTGTACCGTGTTGTTTGGATGGTGAGGGAATTATGACGTTAGGTAACCTACATGTTACAAATTTGGGTAAAATTCTATCAACCAAACGTTCTTGCGATATGATGGATGGATTTTCTCATGGAAAATGCAGTGAAGAGTTGTGTCAAAAGTGCAGTTATAAAGAGCGATTTAAGAAGGAGGTATTACCATGATTAAATGTTTCGTTAAAAACGAGAATGCTATAGCATTGATCGAAACAATGTCTGATCTTGATGGTGATAATATCGAAAAAGTGATTTGGATCGATATGTTGATGCCGACGTACGATGAGATTGTGTTTATCGAAAATACCTTTGAGATTAAATTTCCGACCAAACAAGAGACTGAAGAGATTGAGATCAGTTCGCGCTATTGGGAAGAGAATGACCGTATTGAGATCAACAGCTTTTTTTTAATCAGTGCCGCACAAAATTCGCACAATGAAACGGTCTCGTTTATCCTCTATAAAAATCTTTTGATTTCAATCCGTTATACCTCGCTTTATACGTTTGATGAGTTTAACCGCAAGTTTTTTGCCGCACCCAAACAGTTTGAGAGCGGATACGATATTTTTTGCCAAATTTTGGATATTCGTATTGATGCTGATGCGGACGTTATTGAAAAGCTCTCACGCGATATCACCCGTCTTCGACGACACGTCTTTACCGACTATACCAATGATGATGAAGAGATATTGGAGCGTATCTCATCGCTTGAAGATTTGAACATGCAACTGCGTGAAAATCTTAACGATAAACAGCGGATTTTGAGCTCTTTTTTAAAATCGACCAAATATAAAAGTGCATTGAAAAATGATATTGCGATCATGTTAAAAGATATCAAATCATTGATTGACTATACCGATTTTAATTTTGAGAGACTTGAGTATCTTCAAAATATTTTCGTCGGGTTATTGAGTATTGAGCAAAATAAAATCATTAAAATTTTTGCCATTATGAATGTGATTTTCTTACCGCCAACGCTTATCGCGAGTATCTATGGGATGAATTTTGATCTCTTACCGGAACTTCATTGGCGCTTTGGGTACTTAATGTCGATTTTCTTGATGATAGGTTCATCAATCCTCCCGTTATACTTCTTTAAACGTAAAGGGTGGATTTAAAAAAAGTTTGTATAATGGATAAAGATTTTTATACTAAAGGATACTATTTTGGATAGGCGGATACGCTATTTTATCGAAGACTACTGGGATATCTTCATAGGGATATTCTCAATAGGATTCGCTTTTTTCTTTCATCACCAAGGTGATGGTGTAATGGCAACTATTTTTGCCGCTATCGGTATTGCTTCTCTCTCTCTTACAGTCGCTGAAGTGGCTGACATCCTCTCTGAACGTCTCCATGAACCTTATGGCAGTTTTGTCCTTACGTTTAGTGCTGTAGCGGTAGAGATAATCCTCCTCTATATTATTTTGTTGGAAGTGCGTCACTCGCCCGAAGTTTTGGAGACGGTAAAAGGGGGGATTATCTCGGCGGTTATCGTCGATTTAAATGTTTTGCTTGGATTAGCTGTTTTTTTAGGAGGTCTTGCATTTACACAGCAACAACATAATAAAGAGACCTCCAGTGCGTACAGTACCGTCTTGTTTGTATCTTCATCGGCTCTTTTGGTTCCTGGTCTTTTGAGTCATACCGATCATGGGAGTGAGGTATTAACCCAAGTAAGTCACTTAATCGCCGGATTATTGCTCTTTTTTTATACGATTATTTTTATTTTTCAAACGCGTACCCATACCCATTTTTTTAAAGCAACGGCTCGAAGCCGTTTTTTCCGTTTAAAGCGTAAATTAGCAGAAGAAGAGGGTGAAATTGATGAAAACGATTCGAGTGATTATATTTTTGAACATCTAAGTACCGCTATCAATTTTATTGCAATTTTTGTGTTGATCGGAATTATTGCGTTTGGTGCGGAAATTTTTGCGGGAGACGGGGTGAAACTAGCTCATCAGTATGGTATATCTGCCGGTCTTGCAGGATTAGTCATTGCGATTATCAGTGTGAGTCCTGAGATTTTTACCGCAGTACGTGCGGCACGAAACGATCAGATTCAGCGGGTTGTTAATATCGCTATGGGGGCTTCGACGGTATCGATTATCCTCACCGTACCTATTTTAATGATGCTCGCTTATTATTCAGGAATCAATTTAACATTGGATTTTAATCCGCTTCAAATCGGAGCATTGCTTCTGACGATTATCTTAGTGTGGAAAACAACCGAAGAGGGTGAAACCAACTATTTTGAAGGGGCATCGCACCTCATGTTCTTCTTAGCCTATGCTATTATCGCCACGTATTACTGATGATTATTTTATTTGCACCCAGTGAAGGTAAACGTGAGGGGGGGAATCTCCCTCCGTTGAATCAAGAAAATTTGATTTTACCAGAGCTCTATTCAAAACGTTTTGAAGTTATTCAGCAGTATGAACAATTGATTCAAGATGGTAATGAGCAACAGTTATTTGATCTTTTTGGACTTAAAGATTCTAGAGAGTATGAACGCTATAAGCAAAGCTTTGATACTCAGCCTACTATGAAAGCGATAGAGCGTTACGACGGAGTCGCGTATGATTATCTCAACTACACTACGCTCTCATCCGAACAGCAGCATTATCTTGACACAAATGTTATCCTATTCTCAAATCTGTTTGGTCCGATACGTGCCGGTGATTCACTTCCAGATTATAAACTCAAACAAGGCTCTTCTATTGGCTCATTGGTACCGGAGAAGTTTTATAAAGAGCATTTCACTGTTGCCTTGGACGCTTATATAGGTGAAGAAGAAGTTTTGGATATCCGTGCAGGATTTTACGATAAGTTTTATATCCCGAAACAACCCATCACAACATTGAAATTTTTAAAAGAGGGTAAAGTGATTAGTCACTGGGCAAAAGCGTACCGAGGAGCTGTTTTACGAGAAATTGCACAGCATCAAATTAATTCAATTAGCGCACTGTTGGCATTGAATATTGAAGGGTTGAATTTGGTTGAAATTATCGAAACTAAAAAGAAAAAAGAGATCATTTACGCAATTCATTAATTTCTTTTGAATATCTCTTGACTTTTAATCCCAGAGTGTATATAATTTCAGCTCCATTTCGCCAATGCCGGCATAGCTCAGTTGGCTAGAGCAGCTGATTTGTAATCAGCAGGCCCGGGGTTCAAATCCTCGTGCCGGCACCATTGAACGAAATCGGAAACGCATTACAATTTATCAGTGTTAGACCAGATTATGGCCGTGGTGAGATACTCAAGTGGCCAACGAGGGCAGACTGTAAATCTGCTGATTTTTATCTTCGAAGGTTCGAATCCTTCTCTCACCACCATCTGCGGGAATAGCTCAGTTGGCTAGAGCGTCAGCCTTCCAAGCTGAATGTCGCGAGTTCGAGTCTCGTTTCCCGCTCCACTGGGAGCTGAAGTATACATTTCATAATTACTACTTCATCATTACCTTAAAACGTAAAATAGTTTTTAAGCTTCCAATTACAGATTTATTATTTTTTTATGCTCACGTGGCTCAGGGGTAGAGCACTTCCTTGGTAAGGAAGAGGTCGGCGGTTCAAATCCGCTCGTGAGCTCCAGTAATAAGTTTGTAATTTTTTTGAAAGCTTGAAAGCTATTTCAGCTGTTTTTTGGTATAATTCCATTTTCATTTACAATTTCAGTCGGAGGACACTATGGCAAAAGAAAAGTTTACGCGTAATAAACCACACGTCAACATCGGTACAATCGGGCACGTTGACCACGGTAAAACTACATTGACAGCAGCAATTACTGCGGTTCTTGCTACAAAAACTGGTGCAAAATTCATGGATTACGATCAAATCGATAATGCACCTGAAGAACGTGAGCGTGGTATTACCATCGCAACTTCACACGTTGAGTATGAAACAGACAAACGTCACTATGCACACGTTGACTGTCCTGGACACGCCGACTATGTTAAGAACATGATTACGGGTGCTGCTCAAATGGACGGAGCTATTCTTGTTGTTTCTGCAGCGGACGGCCCAATGCCACAAACTCGTGAGCACATCCTTCTTTCTCGCCAAGTAGGTGTTCCTTACATCGTTGTTTTCATGAACAAAGAAGACTTGGTTGATGATGAAGAACTTCTTGAACTCGTTGAGATGGAAATCCGCGAACTTCTTGATATGTACGATTTCCCAGGTGACGATACTCCAATCGTTGCAGGTTCTGCATACCAAGCTCTTGAAGAAGCTAAAAAAGGTATCATCGGTGACTGGGCTGCAAAAATTATTAAATTGATGGATGCGGTTGATGAGTATATCCCTGAGCCTGTTCGTGAAACAGATAAAGATTTCTTGATGCCGGTAGAGGACGTTTTCTCTATCTCTGGTCGTGGAACTGTTGTTACTGGTCGTATCGAGCGTGGTACAATCAAAATCGGTGAAACTATCGAGATCGTTGGTATCCGTGACACTCAAACAACAACCGTAACTGGTGTTGAGATGTTCCGTAAAGAGATGGAAATGGGTGAAGCAGGTGATAACTGCGGAATCTTGCTTCGTGGTACTAAGAAAGAAGATGTTGAGCGTGGACAAGTTCTTTGTAAACCTAAATCAATCAATCCTCACACAAAATTTGAGGCTGAAATTTACGTATTGAGCAAAGAAGAGGGTGGACGTCATACTCCATTCTTCAACGGTTACCGCCCACAATTCTATGTTCGTACAACTGACTGTACAGGTGCTATCACCTTGCAAGAAGGTACTGAAATGGTTATGCCTGGTGATAACGTAAAAATTATCGCTGAATTGATTCACCCAATCGCTATGGAAGAGGGAACTCGTTTCGCTATCCGTGAGGGTGGACGTACAGTTGGTGCTGGGGTTGTTTCTAAAATCCTAGCATAATTTTCCCCAACCTGCGGGTTGGACTATTAAGGTAGAATATGCGTGAAAATATCCATTTAGCGTGTGAAAAGTGTACTCGTCGTAACTATCACACCACTAAAAACAAAAAAACTCATACTGAAAAATTTTCAGTACGTAAGTTTTGTAAATTTTGTCGTGAACACACGATTCATAAAGAAGCAAAACTGTAAGGTTTTCCCTTCGGGGATTTTTATAGGTCAGTAGCTCCAATGGTAGAGCGCCGGATTCCAAATCCGATGGTTGCGGGTTCGAATCCCCCCTGGCCTGCCACCCATTTTTAACTAATGGTGCTCTCGGGCTTTATTGGTTCGAAATGTCCAAAGGATACGTGAGATGAAAAACAGTGTTACTAGAGCTTTTGCTCAGGCTAAATTAGAACTTGCAAAAGTTATATTCCCTACAAAACCACAAGTGAAGCAAGCGTTTCTTGCAGTAGTGATTGTTGTGACTTTTGTTGTTTTGTTTTTAGCATTGGTTGATTTAATCATGTCTTCTACTGTTTCGGCAATTTTGAGTTAAGGAAAAAATATGGCACATCTTTGGTACTCAATTCAAACCTATGCGGGCAGCGAGCGCAGTGTAAAAGCGGCTATCCAAAACATTATTGCTGAAAACCATCTTGAAGAAGTAATCACTGAAGTGATCGTACCGACAGAAGATGTTATCGAAGTAAAAAACGGTAAGAAAAAAATTACCGAACGTTCACTTTATTCTGGATATGTATTTGCATTGATGGATTTAAGTATCGATTTACAACACCGTATCCAATCGCTTCCTCGTGTAGCTGGATTTATCGGTGAAGCAAATAAGCCGACACCGCTTAGCGAAAATGATATCAAGGTTATCTTGGATCGTGTAGAAAATCGCTCAGCTCCAAAACCAAAAGTCTTTTTTGATAATGGTGAGATGGTGCGTATCGTAGATGGTCCGTTTGCAAACTTTACCGGTACGGTTGACGAATATGATTTAGAGCATGGCACGTTGAAACTTAATGTTTCAATTTTCGGACGTAGTACTCCGGTTGATATTTCGTACACACAAGTCGAAAAAATTATTTAATCTCAAAAAAAGGAAGCACAAATGGCAAAGAAAATTACAGGCTACATCAAGCTACAAGTTCAAGCTGGCGCGGCTAATCCGGCTCCTCCGGTTGGTCCTGCCCTTGGTCAACGTGGTGTTAACATCATGGAATTTTGTAAGGCGTTCAACGAGCGTACAAAAGATAAGGCAGGTTTTAAACTCCCTGTTGTTATTACTGTATATGCGGATAAAACGTTTTCATTCATCACAAAACAGCCTCCGGCATCTGCACTCATCATGAAAGCAGCTGGTCTTAAAAAAGGGACTGATAATCCGATGAAAAACAAAGTGGGTAAAATCACTAAAGCTCAATTGATGGAAATCGTTAAGCAAAAAATTCAAGATATGAATACTGATGATGTTGATGCTGCTGCTGCAACAATCGCTGGATCATGTCGTTCAATGGGTGTTGATATAGTTGATTGATTAACGTGAAAGGAATACATCCCTTTCACTACGCTAGCCGCTAAGGCACTAAAGCTTGCCTCTTTGAGGCAGAATTAATTTAAATTTAAAAGCTCTTCGACCGCAAAGAGTCTAAACTCTGCGGCAGATTCTATAATTGGAGAATTCAAATGGCTGGAAAACGCTACAAACAACTTAGTGAAAAAATTGATATGACAAAAAACTATACAGTAGCAGATGCTTCTGTATTTGTTAAAGAACTTAAATCAGCAAAATTCGACGAAACTGTTGAAATTGCTCTTAATCTTGGTGTTGACCCACGTCACGCTGACCAAATGATCCGTGGCGCGGTTGTGCTTCCTCACGGTACGGGTAAAGTGGTTCGTGTTGCGGTTTTCGCTAAAGGGGCAAAAGTTGATGAAGCTAAAGCTGCCGGTGCTGATATCGTTGGTGCTGAAGATTTAGTTGATATGATTAAAGCGGGTAATATGCCGTTTGATATCGTTGTTGCAGCACCGGATTGTATGGGTCTTGTTGGTCAAGTAGGACGTATCCTTGGGCCAAAAGGGATGATGCCGAATCCTAAAACAGGAACCGTTACAGCGGATATCGCAAAAGCGGTAAGCAATGTTAAAGGCGGACAAGTAAATTTCCGTGTTGACAAAAAAGGTAACATTCATGCCGGTATCGGTAAAGTAAGTTTTGATAGCGATAAAATTGCTGAAAATATTAAAGCATTTGTTGGTGCTATCAACCGTGCAAAACCATCAACGGCAAAAGGTCGTTACATTAAAAATGCAGCATTGTCACTCACTATGAGTCCGGCAATCAAATTTGAGATTCAAGAATTATTAGATATCCGTAACTAATTAACGTAGTTACACACTTTATCTTATGGACTGAAGAGAGTAGGGGACGAAAGTCTTAATCAGAGTCACTCTGCCCCGCTTGAAGTACCTGTCTGGAAAGGAGAAATAATGAATAAAACACAAAAAGCTGAAATCGTTAACGCTTTGACATCAGAGTTTAAAACTGCTAAAGCCGTTATTATGTGTGATTATCGTGGTCTTACTGTAAGTAACCTCGAGTCTCTCCGTAAAATGGCACGTGGTAAAGATACGAAAGTTCAAGTGGTAAAAAATACCCTTGCAACAATCGCATTGAACAATGCTGGTATGAGTGGAATCGATATCGTTGACACCAACATTTTTGTTTGGGGTGACGATGCTATCGCTGCTGCTAAAACGGTTGTTGATTTTGCAAAAGAGAATGATAAATTCACTCTCCGTACTGCATACATCGACGGCGAAGCGGCTGATGAGCAAAAAGTTCGTGCGTTTGCAACCCTACCGGGACGCGAAGAGTTGCTTGGAATGTTGGCATCTGTATGGATGGGACCAGTTCGCAACTTTACAATCGGACTCGATGCGCTTAAACGTAAAAAAGAAGAGGACGCTGCGTAATTATTACGTAGCATAAAATAACCAATCAATGATTGGTATAAATAAAAAAATTCTATAGGAGAATATTATGGCTGTAACAAAAGAAGATGTTCTTGAGTTTATCTCAAACTTGTCTGTTCTTGAGCTTTCTGAGCTTGTAAAAGAATTCGAAGAAAAATTTGGTGTATCTGCTCAACCGGTAGCGGTTGCAGGTGCTGCAGTAGCTGCTGTTGAAGTAGAAGAAAAAACTGAATTTGACGTTATTTTGAAAGACGGTGGTGACAAAAAAATCAACGTTATTAAAGTAGTACGTGCAATGACAGGTCTTGGTCTTAAAGAGGCTAAAGATGCAGTTGAAGGTGCTCCAACAACTATTAAAGAAGGTATCTCTAAACAAGATGCTGAAGCAGCGAAAAAAGAGCTTGAAGAAGCTGGTGCTGCGGTCGAAATCAAATAATTATTTGATGCTTGGAGGCACTTGCCTCCATACTCCTAGGGCGCTTTTCCGAATTGATTTTTTCATTTCGGAAGAGTGCCCATCCGTCGTTATAGGGTTGGGGACGCTCAGCTTTTAGACTTTTTACACTTTTATCCCTAATACTGGGATCACAAATTTCGATTGAGGTAGCCTAATGTTAAATACTCTTCACTCTGGAAACCGCTTGCGCGTTGATTTCGCGAAAACCCCACAACAAATTGAAGTTCCAAACCTTTTACAACTTCAACAAAGTTCTTACGAATCATTTTTGATGCTAGATCAAAAAGACCGTTCTAAAAGTGGTATTGAGCGTGTATTCCAATCTGTTTTTCCAATCCATGATACTCAAAACCGTCTCTCTCTAGAATATCTCGGTTCTGAAGTTGGTCGCCCTAAATACACTGTTCGTGAATGTATGGAGCGTGGTTTGACCTACTCTGTTTCGTTGCGTATGAAAACACGTCTCATGATTTGGGATCGTGATGAAAACACCAAAGAAAAAATGGGTGTTAAAGACATTAAAGAACAAACTATTTTTATCCGTGATATCCCTTTGATGACTGACCGTACATCGTTTGTTATTAACGGTGTTGAGCGTGTTGTTGTTAATCAACTTCACCGCTCACCAGGGGTTATTTTTAAAGAAGAAGAATCAACCACAGCCGGAAGTAAAATGATTTTTACCGGTCAAATTATCCCTGACCGTGGTTCATGGCTCTATTTTGAGTATGATCCGAAAGATATCCTTTACATGCGTATCAATAAACGTCGTAAAGTTCCTGTAACAATTATGTTCCGTGCCCTTGGATACAGTAAACAAGATATCCTAAAAATGTTCTATCCGTTACAAAAAATTCGTGTTGAAAACAATAAATATTTGATGGATTTCGATCCGGAACATTTTGCAGGACGTCTGGGTTATGACCTCGTTGATGCAGATGGTAAATTACTCGTTGCCGCTGGTAAACGTTTATCGGCAAAAAAAGCGGAAAAAATGATTGCAGAGGGTGTGACTGCGATTCAATACCCAATTGAAACATTGATTGAACGTCATTTGGCAGAGGCGATTATTGATGCTTCTACCGGCGAAATCATGTTTGATACGATGACGCAGTTAGATGAAACTAAGCTCAAAAAGATGTTGGATTCTGGTGTTAATGAATTTGTAATCGCGAATGACTTGGCAGAAGGGCATGATAGTTCCATCATCAATGCATTTATGGCGGATGTTGATTCGTTGAAACTTTTGAAACAAACGGAAGATATCGAAGACGAAAATGATCTCGCTGCTATCCGTATCTATAAAGTAATGCGCCCAGGTGAGCCAGTAACCAAAGATGCGGCAAAAGTGTTTGTTAATCAACTTTTCTTTGATCCTGAACGTTATGATTTGACACGCGTTGGTCGTATGAAAATGAACCACAAATTAGGACTTAATGTTCCTGAATATGTGACTGTTTTGACCAATGAAGATATTATCAATACTGTTAAATACGTTATCAAAGTTAAAAACGGTCAAGGTCATATCGATGATCGTGACCACTTGGGTAATCGTCGTATCCGTTCAATCGGTGAGTTACTCGGAAATGAGTTACACAACGGTCTTGTGAAAATGCAAAAAGCGATTAAAGACAAGCTCTCAACCATGAGCGGTCCGACTACTGAGTTGATGCCTCACGATTTGGTGAACTCAAAAATGATCACTTCTACTATCATGGAGTTTTTCAGCGGCGGACAATTGTCACAATTTATGGACCAAACGAATCCGTTATCGGAAGTTACCCATAAACGTCGTTTATCGGCACTTGGAGAAGGTGGGCTTGTTAAAGAGCGCGCCGGATTTGAAGTGCGTGACGTTCACCCGACTCACTATGGCCGTATTTGTCCGATTGAGACTCCTGAGGGACAAAATATCGGTTTGATCAATACGTTGGCGACCTATTCAAAAGTAAATGAGCATGGATTTATCGAAGCTCCATACAATGTTGTTAAAGACGGAATTGTCACTTCTGAAGTAGTTTATTTGACGGCTACCCAAGAAGAGGGGAAAGTTATTGCTGCGGCATCAAGCCGTTTGGACGATAATGGGAACTTTATTGATGATTTAGTTGAGATTCGTCAAGACGGCGAGATTATGCTTAAATCACCGCGCGAATGTGAACTCCGCGATTTGACACCACATATGGTTGTCGGTGTTGCGGCAAGTTTGATTCCGTTCTTGGAGCACGATGACGCGAACCGTGCGCTCATGGGATCGAACATGCAACGTCAAGCGGTACCGTTATTGCGTCCTGAAGCACCAATGGTCGGAACAGGGGTTGAAAAACTCGTTGCTCGTGATTCATGGGAGTGTGCAAAAGCAGAACGTGCCGGTATTGTTGAAAAAGTAGATGCTAAACACGTTTACATTATGGGTGAAGATGAAGATGGTACGTTTATCGATTACTATCCATTGCAAAAAAACCTTCGTACCAACCAAAATACGACATTTATGCAAAAACCGATTGTTAAACAAGGTCAATTGGTTAGCAAAGGGCAAATCATCGCAGATGGTCCAAATATGGATCAAGGGGAATTGGCTCTCGGTATTAATGCACTTGTTGCGTTTATGCCATGGAACGGTTACAACTTCGAGGATGCGATCGTTATGTCTGAGCGTATGATTCGTGAAGATGCATTTACCTCAGTTCATATCTATGAAAAAGAGGCAGAAGCACGTGAACTTAAACACGGTGTCGAAGAGATTACTCGTGACATCCCTAATGTTCGTGACGATGAACTCTCTCACCTTGATGATAGCGGTATCGTTAAAATCGGTACGTATGTTAAAGGTGGGATGATCCTTGTTGGTAAAGTTTCTCCAAAAGGCGAAGTAAAACCTACTCCTGAAGAGCGTTTGTTACGCGCTATTTTCGGTGAAAAGGCGGGTCACGTTGTCAACAAATCACTCTACTGTACGCCGAGTATGGAAGGAGTTATCGTTGATGTTAAAGTATTCACGAAAAAAGGGTACGACAAAGATCCTCGTACACTTGAACTTGAAAAACAAGAACGTGATGAGCTAGAGCGCGAGCACTACGATCGTCTTTTGATGATCGATAAAGAAGAGATGCTCCGTATCTCTTCATTGTTGACAAAACATCCATTACAAAGCGATGTAAGCGTAAATGGTAATGAGTATAAAGCAGGTGCATTTGTTAATGCAGATGACCTTAAAGAGGTTAACCGTTTTGCAATGAATACCGTCGTTAAAGCGTTTAGTGATGATATTCAAGAAAAATACAACCAAACCAAAAACCATTTCCAAAAAGAGAAGAAAAAATTCCGTGACGAACACGAAGAAAAACTCTCTATCTTGGAAAAAGATGACATTCTCCCTAATGGTGTAGTGAAATACGTTAAGGTTTATATAGCGACTAAACGTAAACTCAAAGTTGGGGATAAAATGGCGGGACGTCACGGGAACAAAGGTATCGTTTCGATCATTGTTCCACAAGTCGATATGCCGTACATGGCAAACGGACGTACCGTTGACGTTTGTTTGAATCCACTTGGGGTTCCATCACGTATGAATATCGGGCAAATCCTTGAGATGCACCTCGGTATGGTGGGGAAAGAGCTTGGTTTCCAACTTCAAGATATTTTTGAAGCGAAACAAAAAGAGTTTATTGGTGAATTACGTGCGAAAATGATATCGTTTGCCGATGTAGCCGGTCTCATGAACGCGGCTAAATTGTTGAGTGAGATGGATGATAAAATTCTTCTTGGGTATGCACAAGATTGGTCACGTGGGGTTAAATTTGCTACCCCTATTTTCGAAGGGGTTACTGAAGCAGAGTTTGCAAAACTCTTTGAGTTGGCGAAGCTTGACAGTGATGGAAAAATGGAGCTTTACGACGGTAAAACCGGTGACAAAATGAAAGAGCGTGTTAACGTCGGTTATATGTATATGCTCAAACTTCACCACTTGGTTGATGAGAAAGTGCACGCACGTTCAACTGGGCCATATTCACTTGTTACTCAACAACCGGTTGGTGGTAAAGCCCTCTTCGGTGGACAACGTTTCGGGGAGATGGAGGTATGGGCTCTTGAAGCTTATGGTGCTTCTGCGGTTCTTAAAGAGATGTTGACGATTAAATCGGATGACGTTGATGGACGTGTTCGTGCTTATAAAGCGATTACAAAAGGTGAAAGTGTACCGGCATCAGGTATCCCTGAAACGCTGTTCGTATTGACCAAAGAGCTCCAAGCTTTGGCGCTAGATATTGAGATTTTTGACGAGGTGGATGACAATGAGTAAATTAGTACCGATTGCTGTAACTGAGGAAAACCGTCCTACGGATATTAAACAACTTCAATTTCGCCTTGCATCTCCTGAGAGAATCCTCTCATGGAGTCACGGTGAAGTAAAAAAACCAGAAACGATTAACTATCGTACCCTTAAACCGGAACGTGACGGATTGTTTTGTGCCAAAATTTTTGGACCGGTTCGTGATTACGAATGTTTGTGCGGAAAATACAAAAAAATGCGTTACAAAGGCGTTGTATGCGAAAAATGTGGTGTTGAAGTAACATCATCAAAAGTACGTCGTAATCGTATGGGGCATATTGATTTGGTTACTCCGGTAGCACACATTTGGTATGTCAGTTCACTTCCAAGCCGTATTGGAACACTCCTCGGCGTGAAAATGAAAGACCTTGAGCGCGTATTATATTATGAAGCATACATCGTTAAAAGTGGCGGGGAAGCATGTTATGACGGTGGTCAAACCTCTCCAGTACTCAAATACGATGTATTGAATGAAGAGCAATACCGTACCTTGGTACAACGCTATGGTGAAAGCGGTTTTGCAGCAGAGATGGGTGGACAAGCGGTTCGTGATCTACTCGATGAACTTGATTTGGTTGATCTATTTTCAGCACTTAAAGAAGAGGTTCAAGCAACCAATTCAGAAGCAAAACGTAAAACAATCGTTAAACGTTTGAAAGTTATTGAATCATTTTTGAATTCTGGAAATAATCCTGCATGGATGATGCTTACGGCTTTACCGGTTCTCCCTCCTGAACTTCGTCCGTTGGTAAGTCTTGATGGTGGAAAATTCGCGGTATCGGATGTGAATGACCTCTATCGCCGTGTTATTAACCGTAACCAACGTCTTAAACGTCTTATCGAGCTTGAGGCACCGGAAATTATTGTTCGCAATGAAAAACGCATGCTTCAAGAAGCAGTTGATGCGTTGTTTGATAACGGTCGTCGTGCGAATGCGGTTAAGGGTGCGAACAAACGTCCTCTTAAATCTCTTTCTGAGATTATCAAAGGTAAACAAGGGCGTTTCCGTCAAAATCTTCTTGGTAAACGTGTTGACTTCTCGGGTAGGTCGGTTATCGTTGTTGGACCAAATCTACGTATGGATCAATGTGGATTGCCAAAATTGATGGCATTGGAACTTTTCAAACCTCATTTGATTGCAAAACTCGAAGATAAAGGGTATGCAACTACCGTGAAAGCGGCGAAAAAGATGATTGAAGAGAAAACGAATGAAGTATGGGAGTGTTTAGCGGAAATCGTTGATGGGTATCCTATCATGCTTAACCGTGCACCGACATTGCACAAACTTTCAATTCAAGCATTTCACCCGAAACTCATTGACGGTAAAGCTATCCAATTGCACCCATTGGTGTGTGCCGCGTTTAATGCGGACTTCGATGGTGACCAAATGGCGGTTCATGTACCACTTGGTGCTGAAGCAATTGCAGAGTGTAAAGTATTGATGCTCTCTTCTATGAACATCTTGCTTCCTGCATCGGGTAAAGCGATTGCAACACCTTCACAAGATATGGTCTTGGGGCTTTATTATCTATCATTGGGTAAAAATGATGTGAAGGGATCGAATAAACTTTTCAGCAACGTTGATGAGATTATGATCGCATTAGAGCACAAAGCACTTGATTTACACGCAAAAGTACGTACCCGTGTTGATGGACGAATGATTCATACAACAGCGGGCCGTATGATATTGAAATCGATCTTGCCAGAGTTTGTTCCCGTAGAGCTTTGGAACGTGGCAATGAAAAAGAAAAATATCAATGCTATCGTTGACTATGTCAATAAGCATGGTGGCATTGCAGTTACAGCAGGTTTCTTGGATGATTTGAAAAATCTTGGTTTTAAATACGCAACTCAATCAGGGGTATCCATCTCTATTGCTGATATTATTATCCCAAAAGAGAAAGACGGTCTCATCGTTGCTTCTAAAAATCGTGTTAAAGAGATTCAAAAACAATTCGAAGCGGGTCTTTTGACTGAGCAAGAACGTTACAATAAAATCATTGACGTCTGGACCGATACTAATAATACCGTTGCCGGCGGAATGATGGACTTGGTTAAAAATGATAAAGATGGGTTTAACTCAATCTTTATGATGGCGGACTCTGGAGCGCGTGGATCTGCGGCTCAAATTCGTCAGTTAGCCGGTATGCGTGGTTTGATGGCGAAACCGGATGGTTCGATCATCGAAACTCCAATTATCTCGAACTTTAAAGAGGGTCTAAACGTTTTAGAGTACTTTATTTCTACTCACGGTGCTCGTAAAGGTCTTGCCGATACCGCTCTTAAAACAGCGAATGCGGGATATTTGACGCGTAAGCTTGTTGACGTTGCGCAAAACGTGAAAATTGTTGAACACGATTGCGGTACTCATGAGGGAATTGAACTTACCGATATATCTGTCGGTAATGAATTGATTGAGCCGTTGGAAGATCGTATTTATGGACGTGTATTGGCCGAAGATGCAATTGATCCAATCACCAATGAGATCCTTTATTCTGAGGGGACATTGATTGATGAGATTAAAGCTTCTAAAATTACTGAAGCGGGTATCAAAGCGGTACATATTCGTACTCCAACAACCTGTAAATCAGTCGATGGCGTATGTGCATTGTGTTACGGGTTGAACCTCGGTTCTGGTGGTATCGTACGTAAAGGTGAAGCGGTCGGTATTATCGCAGCACAATCCATCGGGGAACCGGGTACACAGTTGACCCTCCGTACCTTCCACGTTGGGGGAACCGCATCAAGTACTCGTGAAGAGCGTCAAGTTGTTGCTACCAAAGAGGGTTTCATCCGTTACTATAATTTGAAAACGTACTCTTCTAAAGAGGGGAAACAAATTGTTGCGAATCGCCGTAATGCCGCGATTTTGTTGGTTGAACCGAAAATCAAAGCTCCGTTTAGCGGAACGGTTGAGATTCAAACCATCCATGATGAAGTCATCGTCAGTGTTAAAGGTGAGAGCCAAGTACAACGTTATACACTTCGTAAAAATGAAGTGGCAAAACCAAATGAACTTGCAGGGGTTAGTGGTAAAATCGAAGGTAAATTCTATCTTCCATACGAAAACGGTGCAATGGTTAAAGAAGAAGAATCAATCGTTGAAACCATTAAAGATGGATGGAATGTACCGAACCGTATCCCATACGCTTCGGAAATTCAAGTAAAAGACGGTGCTCCTGTTACTCAAAAAATCCTTGCAAAAGAGAAAGGAGTTGTTAAATACTATCTTCTCAAAGGGGATTATTTAGAGCGTCATCATGAGATCGCTAAAGGGTACAGTGTAGAGGTAAAAGGATTATTTGCCGTGGTTGCTGATAGCGATGATCGTGAAGCAATCCGTCATTATATCGCACGTGGATCAGTAATCGAAGTGAATGATGATGAAGCGGTAAAAGCTGATACATTAATCGCTAAACCTGCTAAAGATGAGTCAATCGTCATTGCAGAATGGGATCCGTATTCAAACCCAATTATCTCTGAAACGGATGGGGTTATCACATTCGAAGATATTATTCCGGGTATTACTGCTTCTGAGCAGTTTGATGAATTGACCGGTAAAACTCGTTTGATGATCAATGAGTACATTGCACCAGAGTTCAAACCTGCTATCGTTTTGGCGGCGAATGATGGAACGATCATCCGTTATGCGGTTGAGCCGAAAACAGCGATTTTTGCACAAGATCGTGCTGAAGTGAAAGTAGCCGATATTTTGGCACGTACACCAAAAGCACTTCAAAAATCACGCGATATTACCGGGGGTCTTCCACGGGTTTCTGAGCTTTTTGAAGCACGTAAACCTAAAGAGATCGCTCTTATCGCAGAACTTGATGGGGTTGTTAGCTTCGGTAAACCGCTTCGTGGTAAAGAGCGTATCTTAATCACTAGTGAAAACGGTATGGTTAAAGAGTATTTTGTCGATAAAAACCTTACCGCAATGGTACATCCAGGTGAATTCGTTCACGCCGGTGAGCGTTTGACCGATGGTGTTATCAGCTCACATGAGATTTTGAGAATCTTGGGTGTCAAAGCGTTGTATAACTATTTGGTCAGCGAAGTACAACAAGTTTACCGCCGTCAAGGGGTTAATATTGCCGACAAACATATTGAAGTTATCTTTACTCAAATGTTGCGTCAGATTAAAATCCTCCGCTCAGGTGATACTAAATTCATTGAAGGTGATGTGGTTTCTAAAGCGCAATTCAAAGTTGAGAATGAAAAAATCCTTCGTCTCGGTGGAGAGCCTGCAATCGCTGAGCCATACCTTGTCGGTATTACGCGTGCGGCAGTTAGTGCTGATTCGATTATCTCTGCTGCATCGTTCCAAGATACTACTAAAGTCTTGACCGAAGCAGCCGTTGCAGCTAAAATCGATGATTTGACCGATCTTAAAGAAAACGTCATCATCGGACGTACCATTCCAGTCGGAACCGGTATCTATAAAGATCAAACTATTATGTTTGGTGAATAAAACTTACCCTCTTCTCTATCCTCTTGCTTTGGCAAGGGGATAACTTTATTGTATCTTTTTTAATAATAAAAAATATTTGCTATAATACTCTTAATATTAAAAGGGATACAGAATGAAGCCATTTGTCTATCTATTTATGATCGCGTTTGTCCTTATTGTACTAAAAGCATTTTATTGGGAAGAATTGATAGCATATTGGAATAAAGAGAGTATAGAAGTTATAAAACCTACAACTACTTCGGAATCGACATCTCCTCAAAATTTACCTTCATCTTCAGATCAAGGTAATACGACAAAAAAAGAGACACCTATAGAGAGAGTAGGAAATAAGATTGCTGAAAAAATAAAATTATAAAAAGATAATAACCCTTTAACCTTCCTTAAAATAAGCTATAATTAATCAAAAAACGGGTAATATTTCGCGTTTATTAGTCCCCTATGGGTGGATCTAAAATTCTACTGGAACATTTCAAAACAAGGAGATTGTATGCCAACAATCAACCAGCTTATTCGTAAAGAGCGACAAGCGGTCGTGAAAAAATCAAAATCACCCGCTTTGGTGTCATGTCCACAACGTCGTGGAGTATGTACTCGTGTTTATACTACAACCCCTAAAAAACCGAACTCGGCGCTTCGTAAAGTTGCTAAAGTTCGTTTGACTTCAGGGTTTGAAGTTATTAGTTATATCGGTGGTGAGGGTCACAACTTGCAAGAACACTCTATCGTTCTTGTTCGTGGTGGTCGTGTAAAAGACTTACCAGGGGTAAAATATCATATCGTTCGTGGTGCTCTTGATACTGCGGGTGTTAAAGATCGTAAAGTGTCTCGTTCTAAATACGGAACGAAAAAAGCTAAGGTGAAAAAATAATCATCTAACCTGACAAGACTCGGTTTTAGTGACCGTTTTTTGAGTAAATTTTTAAAATTGAAGGAAACATTATGAGAAGAAGAAAAGCGCCCGTTCGCGAAATTATGCCTGACCCAGTTCATGGTAGTAAAGTTTTGACGAAGTTCATCAACAAAATTATGTGGGATGGTAAAAAAAGCACTGCTGAGAAAATCATGTACGGAGCTTTGGATATCATCGCATCACGTGGTGAAAAAACAGGTATCGAAGTGTTTAATGCTGCGATCGATAACATCAAACCGGTTATCGAAGTTAAAAGCCGCCGTGTGGGTGGAGCGACCTACCAAGTTCCAGTAGAAGTACGCCCTGTTCGCCAGCTTTCACTCGCTATCCGTTGGTTGACGGATGCATCACGCAAACGTAACGAGCGCACTATGGCTGAGCGTTTGGCAAACGAATTGATGGATGCATCTAACGATAAAGGGTCTGCGTTCAAACGTAAAGAAGATACTTACAAAATGGCAGAAGCGAATAAAGCGTTTGCTCACTATCGTTGGTAAGAGTCTATTCGGGCTACTAAAGCTTGCCTCTTTAGAGGCAAATTTTGTAACCATATGATAGCCTTTTTAGGCTATCTTTCCTCTAATAAAACTATATCCTTAAGGCTATTATCATGGCAAGATCCCATAAACTTGAAGACGTAAGAAACATCGGTATCGCCGCTCACATCGACGCGGGTAAAACAACAACAACAGAACGTATCTTGTTCTACACCGGTGTATCACACAAAATCGGTGAGGTTCACGAAGGTGCTGCAACTATGGACTGGATGGAGCAAGAGCAAGAGCGTGGTATCACGATCACTTCTGCTGCAACTACCTGTGAATGGAACGGCAAACAAATCAACATTATCGACACTCCGGGCCACGTTGACTTCACCATTGAAGTTGAGCGTTCTATGCGTGTTCTTGATGGTGCTGTAGCGGTATTCTGTGCTGTTGGTGGGGTTCAACCACAATCAGAAACAGTATGGCGTCAAGCAAACCGTTACGGTGTTCCTCGTATGGTTTTCGTCAACAAAATGGACCGTACAGGGGCTGATTTCTACAACGTAGAAGAGCAAATCCGTGCACGTCTTAAAGCAAATCCTATCGCTATCCAACTTCCAATCGGTGCGGAAGATCAATTTAAAGGGATCGTCGATCTTGTTAAAATGAAAGCTATCCTTTGGGATGAAGATGCAGCGATGGGTTCAAACTATCATGAATCAGAAATTCCTGCGGATATGGTTGAACTTGCAAATAAATACCGTGCACAAATGATGGAAGCGGCGGCTGAGGGTGACGATTCTTTGATGGAGAAATTCTTCGAAGAGGGTGAACTCACTAACGAAGAGATTATGCGCGGGATTAAAGCCGGATGTCTTAAAATGGAAATTATTCCAATGACATGTGGAACAGCTTTCAAAAACAAAGGGGTACAAACTCTCCTTGATGCGGTTGTTGATTATCTTCCATCTCCATTGGAAGTTGCGGCGATTAAAGGGACAATGGAAGACGATGAAGAAGTTGAAGTTGATGTTGAATCAACTGACGATGCTCCATTCGCCGGTCTTGCGTTCAAAATCATGACTGACCCATTCGTTGGACAATTGACATTCGTACGTGTTTACCGTGGTGTTCTTGAATCAGGTACGTATGCTTACAATACCATCAAAGGTAAAAAAGAGCGTATCGGGCGTATCGTTAAAATGCACGCTAACAAACGTGAAGAGATCAAATCTCTTTATGCGGGTGAAATCGGAGCGGTTGTAGGTCTTAAAGACACAACTACTGGAGATACTTTGTGTGATGAGCGCGAACGTCTAGTACTAGAGCGTATGCATTTCCCTGAGCCGGTTATCTCGGTTGCGGTTGAGCCTAAAACAAAAGCGGACCAAGAAAAAATGGGTATCGCTCTTGCAAAATTGGCTGCGGAAGATCCATCTTTCCGTGTTCACACTGACGAAGAGACAGGACAAACAATCATCAGCGGTATGGGTGAACTTCACCTTGAAATCCTCGTTGACCGTATGTTCCGTGAGTTTAAAGTAGAAGCAGAAGTAGGTGCACCACAAGTTGCTTACCGTGAATCTATCCGTAACGAAGTTAGCCAAGAGTACAAATACGCGAAACAATCGGGTGGACGTGGACAATTCGGTCACGTTTATATCCGTGTTAAGCCGGGTGTTCCTGGAACTGGTTATATCTTCCACAACGAAATCAAAGGTGGGGTTATTCCTAAAGAATATATCCCTGCGGTTGAAAAAGGGTGTAAAGAAGCGATGCAAAAAGGGGTTCTCGCGGGTTATCCAATCGAGGACGTTGAAGTTGCATTGTATGACGGGTCTTACCATGAGGTTGACTCGAATGAGATGGCATTTAAACTCGCTGCATCTATGGGATTTAAAGAGGCTGCGCGTAAAGCAAATCCAGCTATCCTTGAGCCTATGATGAAAGTTGAAGTTGAAGTTCCTGAGAACTTCATGGGTGACGTTATTGGTGACCTTAACCGTCGTCGCGGACAAGTTAACAACATGGGTGACCGTTCTGGTAACAAAATTGTTGACGCGTTCGTACCATTGTCTGAAATGTTCGGTTACTCAACTGACCTTCGTTCAGCAACTCAAGGACGTGCAAGTTACTCTATGGAATTCGATCATTACGAAGAAGTTCCACGTAACGTTGCTGAAGAGATTATCAAAAAGCGTAACAGCTAAGAGATTTCCTCTCCTCTGCCCTTCGGGGCATTATCTATCCTTTTAAATTCCAAAACTTCTAGTTTAATAAATAATACATATCTTTTTATCTCTCTATTTACATAAAGTGAATATAACTAGTTTTATTTAATCAACGCTATAATGAATTTATGAAAAAAATCATCCTTGTATTTTTACTGCTGTTTACTCTTGAACCATTCACCTCTTTATGTGCCAAAGAGAGCGTACATATCGGGGTGTTAGCACATAAAAATTATGAGTCAACCCATATGATGTGGGATCCGACAGCTGAATATCTGAACACTAAAATTCCGGAGTATGATTTTCATATTACCCCTTTGAGGTTTGAAGAGTTTCTCCCCTATCTGCGAGATAGAAAGATTGATTTTGTTATCACTAATTCGGCGTATTACGTTGATTTGGAAAGCAGTTTCGGTATTTCAAGAATTGCAACTTTAAAAAATAAAGATTTTAATGGAAAGGTGCAAACGGAGTTCGGGGGTGTTATATTTAAACGTGCTTCCAATACGGCCATACAGAGCGTCGACGATTTAAAAAACAAGAAATTCGCCGCGGTGGATGCTGAATCGTTTGGCGGATGGATCATGGCACTTCGAGAACTCAAAGAACAAGGGATAAGTGAAAAGGATTTAAAAACGACATTTTACGGCACTCATGAATCGGCTGTTTTTGCAGTTTTAGACGGTAAAGCGGATGCGGGGACGGTTCGAACCGATACATTAGAGCGCATGGCGGGTGAGGGAAAAATCAACTTAAACGACTTCACCCTTTTAGAACAAAAAAATTACCCCGATTTCTTTTATCAAACCAGTACACGTCTCTATCCCGAATGGCCGATAGCAACGACAAAACATACCTCTAATGCACTTGCAGAGAAGGTAGCAGTAGCACTTATTTCGATGCCACAGCACTCGGAAGCGGCAGAGGCATCTAAGAGTATGGGATGGACGATTCCGCTCGATTATCAAAGTATCCATGAGTGTTTACGAGAACTTGAAATGGGGCCTTATAAACATTTTAGAGAGGATGCGTTTATCTCTTTTGTTAAGCAGTATTGGTATTACGGTGTTATTACATTGTTGGTGTTGTTAGTATCTCAGTTTATCGCATTATACATTGCGCGAATCAATGCAAAATTACGTGATACACAACAAGCGTTAGAGACGCTTAACGATTCATTAGAAGATAAAATTCGTGATAAAACAGAGCATCTCTATAGTGAGAGTTTAAAGCTCGAAGAGGCGTATTTGAACGAAAAATATCTCCGTAGTATTTTGAGGACAGTTGCCGATGTCAATCAGATGTTGATTACAACAAGGTCAAAAGATGAGCTGATCGATAAAGCAACGTTGTGTCTGAGTTCAAATGAATCGTTTAAAAGGGCAAAAATTTCTCTTGTTCATGAAGGAGAGTTAAGTGTCGCTGCCGCGTACGGAATCGGAGAAGATAATACGATAACATGGATAGAGCGTAAGGTATACGAAGAGAAGAAAAATTTTATGATTACGAACATGGCGGATGTACGGATAACTCCTGAGTGTAGAGAGAATATCGTTTTACATGGAATCAAAGCGATTTATGCGTTACCGTTGAAAAGCAGTACGTTTAGCGATGAGGTAATCGGTGTATTGACGATTTGTACGGGGCGGGATAACGGGTTTAGCGTTGAAGAGCAAAAAATGATTGAAGAGCTTTCCGGAGATATCGGTTTTGCCTTGAATTCGTTCACACAGCAAAATCATATCAATGAACTTTATGATGAGCGTTTAGAGAGCTACGAAAGCTTTATCGATGCTATGGTCAATATGATCGAGCAGCGTGATACCTATACGGCGGGGCATACGGTGCGGGTGGCCTATTATGCTGAATTGATAGCCAAAGAGATGGAACTGAGCGAAAAAGAGATACAACTGTTGGTCGAGTCGGCAAAATTGCATGATATCGGTAAAGTTGTTACTCCTGATTCGATATTACTCAAGCCTGGAAAATTGAGTAATTTGGAATATGAGCTTATTAAAGAACATGCCAAGGCGGGGTATGAGGTTCTCTCCAATGTCCATCTTTATAAAGAGCTTGCCGATATTATGGTTGATCATCATGAACGCTATGACGGTAGCGGTTATCCGTACGGCAAAAAAGGGGGAGAAATCTCACTTTTGGGGCATATTATGGCGGTTGCCGATTCGTTCGATGCGATGACAACCAATCGGATTTACAAACCGCGTAAAGAGGTGAAAGAGTCGTTGATTGAACTGAGTGAGTTGAGTGGCACATGGTATCATCCTGCGGTTGTGAATGCTGCGGTAAAAGTACTTTCCGATATTGAGATTGATACGACGATTAATCAGATAGGACAGACTCCTCTTGAGGAAGAGCGACTGAGTTATTTTTTCAAAGATAGGTTGACAAAACTTTACAATGAAGACTATTTTATGATGGTAATTAACGGTCGTTCTCGCTATAGTAAACCGAATAAATTTACAGTGATTTCATTGATTGATTTTCATCGTTATAATAAAGCATTCGGATGGGAGAGCGGAAATACGATGATTGCGCGTTTTGCCGATTTTTTAATGCACAAACTTCCCGAGCGGCTCATGTTCAGAGTATGGGGAGATCGGTTTGTGATTGCCGATTTTGAGGGGAATTTAGAGGAGGTGTTAAGTGAGTCGCCGTTAGTGGAAGCGGGGATTAAAACGGCTATCAAAGAGATATCCACAACTACGGATAATTTAGAGGGGATGTTACGCGATAAGGTTATTTAATGCACCCTCCAGCGATTTTCGATTAATAACGTCTCATCACTGTAAATTCGTCCGATAAACTCATCGTCTATACTATAAGTATTGACCCCTTTGGGAGTTCCACTCATGATGACATCGCCATCCTCAAAACTCATAAAGGTTTTAATCTCCTCTATCATCTCCAGCGGTTTGTAGATCATGAGTTCATAGGTCGCTTCTTGAGTCAATACACCATTAATATGTAGTGTCATCCGTAATGATTCGAGCGGTGCATTAAAAGGGACAAAATTACCCAATACCGCCGAACCGTCAAACCCTTTAGCTCTCTCCCACGGAAGCCCTTTGGATTTGAGATGATTTTGTATCTCTCCTTTGGTGAGGTCAAGTCCAAACCCAATCCCTGCAATCTTCCCAGATATCATCAAAAAGCAAATTTCTCCTTCATATCGGGTGTCAGGGGTGATGAAGGCTAATGTATCCGTGATAGCAGAGTTGGGTTTGTTAAATACTACCATGGAGGAGGGGATTTCATTGTTCAGTTCATAGATATGTTCGACGTAGTTGCGTCCGATGCAGACTACTTTGGAGGGAGCTAAGGGAGTGTTGTTAAAGTGGAGGGTTTTCATAAATCATTCCATTGAGCAGATTCATCCTCTTCGGGGCGTCCTTGGAGGATTTTAAGAGGGTTGTAGGTCGCTTTATACTCCAAACTTTGACACCCCTGCACATAATAGCCTAAATAAAGCCATTTAAGTCCCAAACGCTTTGCTAGGGAGATTTGTTCCAAGAGGGTGAATTTACCCAGTGAGAGGTGTTTGGCATGGGGATCGTAGTAGCAATAAAGGGAAGAAATTCCCTCTCCCAGTATATCGATAAGATCAACGGCGATAAGCTTTTCACCTTCGAAATAAAGTACTTCATATCCAAAATCACCATGACCGTTAACGAAAGAGGCTTGGTAGTTTTTAGGATCGATTTTAGGTGCATCCCAGTTACGGGTTCTATGTTTATAGGAGTGGTAACGGTAAAAAAGATCTAAATGTTCACCGCTCATACTCGGCGGGCGGATAAAGGTGCGTAAATGGCTATTTTTACGTAAAATTCTCCGTTCTGACTTGCTAAAAACATAGTTTTCGACATCAATTTTGAGACTTTCACACGCAGTACATTCGCTGCAAACAGGGCGAAAATACATCGATCCGAAACGTCTCCAACCACGAAGGATGAGTGCTTCACATTGAGCTTTGGTACACTCTTGGATTACTTTATAATGGATGGTTTGAGAGTTCCCCGGAATATAGGAGCATGGCTCGTGGAGAGCACACTCTTTGAGGAGGGTGTTTTCCTTATTCGTCATCTTTGCGGTTGAGGGAAATAAGGACACCTTCGATCATCTCATCGATGTCACCGTCGAGGATGTTGCTGATGTTGGAGTAGGGGATACCGGAACGGGTATCTTTGACTTGTTGATACGGTGCTAAAACGTAAGAGCGGATTTGGTGACCCCAACCGTTTTCACTTTTCTCGATACCATCAACGGCGGCTTGTTTTTTCTCCATCTCCAGTTCGTAGAGGCGGGATTTAAGCATTTTAAAGGCGGTTGCTTTGTTTTTGTGTTGTGAACGGTCATTTTGACACTGTACAACGATGCCGCTTGGGATATGGGTAATACGGATCGCCGATTCGGTTTTGTTAACGTGCTGTCCACCAGCCCCAGATGCGCGGTAAGTATCGATACGGATATCACGATCTTCAATTTCGATATCAATGTCATCATCGAGTTCTGGAGAGACCATTACAGAGGTAAAACTGGTGTGACGTTTAGCAGCAGAATCGTAGGGGCTGATACGGACAAGGCGGTGGATACCGTTCTCGTTTTTGAGGTAACCATAGACATTAACCCCTTTGATGAGGAGTGCGGCATCTTTAATTCCTGCCTCTTCACCTGCTTGATAATCGAGGATTTCTACGGTGAAATCGCGACGCTCTGCCCAGCGGGTATACATACGAAGCAACATCGAAGCCCAGTCTTGGGACTCAGTCCCCCCAGCTCCCGGATGGATGGTGATAATCGCATTGTGAGAGTCGTGCTCACCTGAGAGAAGCACCTCTACTTCCATCGATTTGACATTGTTTTCGAGTGATTCGGCATCGGAAAACAGCGCTTCAATAGTCTCTTCATCCCCCTCTTCTTTTGCCATTTCATAAATATCTTGGGCATCTTGGAGGAGATTGAAGGTTTTGGAATATTTTGCCAAACGGCGTTCTAGCTGTGTTTTCTCTTTTTGGATAACTCCCGCAGCAGTGGCATCGTTCCAAAATCCATCGGAATTTTCAAGTTCAGTAATCTCGCCTAAACGTCCATTAATCTCTTGGGGACGGACAACATCGGTGACGTTTTGCATTTTAATCGTCAATGTTTTTAGTAATTCGGTATATTCGTAATGATCCATGTAAAGGAATATCCTATTCGTATATTATAATTGCGATTATATTCTATGAAGGCTAAATATATGATTATCGCACGTTCACGTGAAGCATTACGAGAAATACTCGATTTGATGTCGGGGAGTATCGGGTTTGTTCCGACGATGGGAGCACTCCATATCGGTCACCGTAGCCTTATTGAAGCGGCGCGGCGTGAAAATGATATTGTGGTAGTCTCTATCTATGTCAATCCGACACAGTTTCTAGCGGGAGAAGATTTGAGTAAATATCCACGCAAAGAAGAGGCAGATTTTAAGATTTGTGAACTAAGCGGTGTCGATGTGTTGTTTTATCCTGAATCAATGTACGAGTCTGATGAGGTGAGCATTAAAGCTCCCGATGTCCGTGGATATATCCTAGAGGGTGCCTCACGTCCCGGTCATTTTGACGGTATGCTTACTGTGGTGATGAAGCTTTTAAACGGTGTACGTCCTACACGTGCTTATTTTGGGAAAAAAGATGCTCAGCAATTGGCATTAATCTCTCAAATGGTTCGAAATTTCGGGATGAATGTTGAAATCGTTCCGATGGATACGATGCGTGAGGGTGATGGGTTAGCCCTCTCTTCACGTAATATCTATTTGGATGAGGTGCAACGGGGTGAGGCGTTAAAACTCTCAGCATCCCTCAAAGAGGCAACCAAAATGGTGATGCAAAAGAATTTTGGTACCCAATCGATACAAGAGGCAATGATTGAGGTACTTAAACCTCTTGATGTCGAGTATGTAGCGATTGTCAATCGTCAGTTTGAAGCGATTTCGGAAGTAGTTTTGGGGGACACGATAGTGTTGGTTGCGGCGCGTGTCGGAACGACACGGCTCATCGATAATGTCTGGATGTGATTTAGTGGTGTTCGGCTACAGGCGGCTGTTCAGCTGCTGCTGCGGCAACTTCTGCAGGATCGGGGTGTAGGTATTTCTCTTCGACCATCATATCGACAATCGCTTTAAATACCGGTACGGCGGTGATGGATGCAAAATAGACGGTACGTGGGTTAATAACGAAAATCCCAATGGTATAGTTGTGTTTTTTGTCATTGGCAAAGCCGACAAAAGAGGTATGGTAACTGTTGACATATCCCCCATTTTTAGCGATATGGGCAGTTCCTGTTTTTCCACCTACTTCGAGTCCCGGTGTTTTAGCTACCGTCCCCGTCCCTACATTGACCGTTTTGATCAAAATCTGTTTCATCCTCTCAGCAGTTGCTGGTGTAATTACCTGTGTAGGTTCCATCACCTCTTGTGGTAAGGCTCTGCCGTTATCATCGATTAATGAATCCACTACCATTGGATTGAGGATACGCCCGTTGTTGTTAAATGCATTAAATGCTTTGAGAATCTGCATCGCATTGGCACGCATTCCATACCCATATGCGGTAATCGCTTTATAAAGATAGTTATTGAGCTGAGATGCATTGGGGATAGAACCCCGTTTTTCATACGGTAAATCGGCACCGCTAAAATTGGTAAATCCAAAACGGCGTAACCCCTCAGTGTATTCGGTTCCGTTGAGTTTTTGAGCCAGTTGAGCAATCCCGATATTGGAGGAGTAGACGATAACATCCTCAGCACTAATCATATTAAATTTATGCTCATCGGTAATGGTTTTTCGTCCCATGGTGTAACTACCGCCGTGACCGTTGACCATATCGTAGGGGTTAATCAGTTTTTTATCGAGCATAATAGCAAAAATAATCGGTTTGATAACGGAACCCGGTTCATAGCTGTACTCTATAGCGTTGGTGTTAAGAGAGGGGTAATCTTCTCGTCGGATATGGTTGGGATCAAAACGGTTTGAGCTTGCTAGGGTGAGAATTTTCCCCGTTTTTGCATCCATAACGGTAGCGATAATCTCATCGGCTTTAAGCTGCTCTTTGATTCTGCTGGTAATTGCCTCTGTTCGTGCTTGTAGGGTTAAGGGGATATTGAGCTTAAGACTGAAACCGTTGATTTGTGATTTGATAGCGCTTTGTTTATTGAGGATGAGATATCCGTTGACATCGCGCATTGCCCGTTGGGTTTTGTTTTGTTGAGGATTAAGCTCTTCATCAAAATATTTCTCTAGCCCTTTGATACCATAGATACGGGTATAGCCATCTTCTTCCATTTTACGAGGATAACCCATAACAGGAGTAAGAAGGTCTTGATAGGGGTATTCTCGTGCTTCACCGCTCTCGATGATATTGAGCCCTTGAAGCACCCTTTGGCCATTTGGAAGCTCATATTCGATAAATACTTTGAGTTTTCGTAGCTCAAACGCCAATGTTTTGAGATACATTGCCTCTTTTGGCCCGAGATGGTAGCTGAGGGTAACAGAACCTCTACGGGTGTGGAGACGTTGACGTATTTCAGATGCATCGATACCGCTGTAAATACTGAAAAGTTGGATAAAAAGTTCCTCTTTATCGGGATCAATATTACGAGTATTGACCACCGCTTTGTAGAGTTTTTGGGTTGTAGCGATATGAAAACCATCGGCACTGATAATAGTTCCCCGTTGTGCTTTGGAATTTTCTTCGGAATAGATAGAGGGGATATCGCGATCATGAACGGCGGTATAAAACATAACCGCTAAAAAAATGGCAAATCCAAAAAGGAGAACGACGAAAAGGGCAAGTATTTTTTTGGATTTATTGGAATTTTGCATTAATGGTGAATCTACCCCTACATTTGTGTACGGGTAATCTCTTTGTAGGCATTGAGTGCTTTGTTACGTACTTCGAGCATCAGTTTCATACTGATTTCGGCTTTGTCAATAGCGATAGCGGCTTGGTGAAGATCTTTGACACTACCGGTGGCAATATCACTCATTGCCCGTTCGCTGTCAACTTGCATTTGGTTGACGTTTCCAAGAGCTGAGCGGAGTTCTTCGGCAAAATCGGTCCCTGTGCTCTGTGTACTTCCGGTACTTTTTGCTTTGAGCAAATCGGAGGTAGAGAGGGATTTGATTGCTTGAATATCAGACATCTGTGTTTATCCTTATGATTGGAGGATGCTAATTGCACCATTTGCTAAATTTTTGGCACTTTCAAATGCTGCGACGTTCGCTTGGTATGAACGTGTTGCTTCTACTAAATCGGCCATTTCGATGACGGGATTAATATTGGGGTAAGCAACGTACCCTTTTGCATCGGCATCGGGATGAGAAGGGTCGTATTTCATATTGGGTGCTTTGTCATCGCGTACCACTTTATCAACGATTACACTCATAATAGCAGGATTGGGTTTAAGTCCTGATAATCCCTCTTTGAGAGGATCGGAATAACCGAGTTGATTGGTTTGGCGCTCTAGTGCCTGATTATAGACACTGTTAAAATCAATCGCTTTAAAGACAACTTCTTGACGACGATAGGGTCCACCCTCGTCAGTACGGGTTGTTTGGGCATTCGCGATGTTTGAACTTATGGTGTTTACACGAACGCGTTGTGCTGAGAGCCCATAACCGCTGATATCAAAACTGTCTAAAAATGCCATGAGTTATCCTTTAAGACGTTTTACTACTAGCGTCAATGACGCTTTTAAAGATTGTGGAATCTTTTTTGATAGCTGCTGTGAGCGCATTAAACATCGTTGCATTTTTTGCCATCTCTGAGCTCTCTACATCTAAATCAACACTGTTTCCATCGTTACGTGCCATATGACCGTCACGAAAAAAAGTAGTAGCGTTGGTGCTATTTGTTGTATCGTTAAAACCGCTCATATGAGCAGATGAGGTTTGTGTCATTGCTAATGTATTCGTTTTGTCAGTAAAAAGTTCAGCACTTTTTTGTGCGAGCGCTTCTTCAAAACGGATGTCTCGTGGACGGTAATTTGGGGTATCTGCATTAGCAATATTGCTAGCAATCATGTCTTGACGTGCAGCACGATAATCCATTGCACTTTGCATCAAGTCATGTGAACGTGAAATATTCAATCCCATTTTATCCTCCTTTATTAGACGCCAAAGGAATTTATCCCTTTGGCTACGCTAACCGCTATGGTACTAAAGCTAACCTCTTGCGAGGTAGATTTTAGATTTGTTACTATCAAGCAAAATCTATTCCGTTTTCGTTTTATGAGCACTTTAACGTAGTTCGCTATACTTATGGGCAATTATATACTAAAACCAAGTAAAGTTTTTCATGCCAGATAAAAAATTATTTCTTTTAACGACTGCATTGATTACAATAGGGATAATCTGCTCGTATACTCTCTCTGCTTATACCGTTATTTTGTTTGAGTACAATAACTTTCACTTTGTAATACGGGAATTATTTATAGCAACGATTTCGATTTTACTGATGTGGTCTATAGCGCAACTTGATCCCGATGAATGGCTCCATCCACTGGGGCTGACTCTCTTTTGGGGAGGGATTTTTTTAATGATTATTATGCCCTTTCTCCCATCATTTTTAGTGAGTGAAGTTGGGGGGGCAAAACGGTGGATAAAAATTGTCGGTTTTTCTATCGCTCCAGTCGAGTTTTTTAAGATAGGATTTGTCTATTTTCTCGCGTGGAGTTTTTCACGGAAACTAGGGCATCACGGCGGTATGGGGGTTATGGAAGAGTTTAAACGTTTCTCTCCGTATGCGGCACTTTTTATTGTGGTGATGTTTTTGATTGCGGTGGTTCAAAACGATTTGGGTCAAGTGGTCGTCCTCTCTCTCACCCTTGCCTTTATGCTCTTTTTTGCAGGGAGCAGTTTTCGATTTTTCCTCAGTTTAATTATGGGAGCGGTTGGATTTTTCTTATTATTTATCGCTATGGCACCGCATCGGATTGATCGTATTCTCTCATGGTGGGCATCAGCCCAAAGTACTATTTTGGCTTTTTTCCCTGAATCGATTGCGAAACATTTGCGAATAGAGAATGGTGAAGAAGCATACCAAATCGGTCACTCGATGAATGCGATTCACAACGGCGGGATTTTGGGAACGGGATTAGGAAATGGAACTTTTAAGCTTGGATTTTTGAGTGAGGTGCATACCGATTTTGTCCTCGCTGGGATTGCGGAGGAGTTTGGATTTATCGGAGTCCTTTTTGTTACTTTTTTATTTATTGCAATTTTGCATCGACTTTTTAAAATCGCCAATCGCTCTCTCGAAGATACCGATTATCTCTTTAGTCTTGGTGTAGGATTGTTAATCACCTTTGCCTTTATGATTAATGCGTATGGTATCAGCGGACTCACTCCGATTAAAGGGATCTCGGTACCGTTTTTGAGTTATGGGGGATCATCCATGCTCGCTTCGGCTATCGGGATAGGGATGGTATTGATGTTGTCTAAAAAGATTAAATACGAGTCTGGGGATAAGAAATAGTGTTCCCGTTCGTGGTGAGCTCAAGGAAACATCGCTACGCGAGCGGTACCCTTGTTTTGTCGAACCATGAATCAACCCTTCGACAAGCTCAGGGTGAACGGATTATAGACAAAAATAGGAAAATAATATGAATATCATTTTTACCGGTGGTGGAACAGGGGGGCATTTGGTGATAGCGTTATCGCTTGCAATCGCCGCGAAAGAGCGGGGGCATAGGGTAGCGTTTATCGGCTCGACATCGGGGCAAGATCGTCAATGGTTCGGTGAGAGTGCGGTGTTTGAAGAGACCTATTTTTTAGAGACGACGGGAGTGGTCAATAAACGAGGATTGGGTAAAATCGGAGCATTGTGGAAGATATTCAAAGCACTAATGCAATCCCGTCACATACTCGATACATTTCATGCTGATTACGTGGTGAGTGTCGGAGGATTTTCCGCCGCACCGGCGGCGATTGCCTCATTAACCAAACGTCTACCCCTCATTATCCATGAACAAAACGCGGTAACGGGAAAACTTAACTCCATGCTTCGTCCGTATGCGAAAGGTTTTTACAGCTCCTATGAAGAGGGGGATAATCACTGCGATTACCCTGTGAGTGCTCGCTATTTTGAAAACTCCCGTATCCGCGAATCGGTTAAAACGGTTATTTTTTTAGGGGGATCTCAAGGGGCGAAATTTATCAACGATTTGGCATTAGAGATTGCACCGTGGCTTCATCACGGTGGGATTCATATCATTCATCAATGCGGTGCCAAAGAGGAAGAGCGTGTTCGTCATGCGTACCATGAACTGGGGATTGAGGCTGAAGTATTTGGGTTTACGACACAAATCGCGGAGCTGATTGAGAGAAGTGATTTTGCTATCAGCCGCTCAGGTGCGAGTACGTTATGGGAGTTGTGTGCAGCTTGTGTCCCTGCGTTTTATATCCCCTATCCCAGTGCGGCAGGAGATCATCAATACCATAATGCTCGCTACGTCATCGACCATAATGCGGGGTGGTGTGAACGTCAGAGTGAGGGGATAGCCGATAAACTCAAAGAGGCGATTGCAAGCGATATTCGTCTCAAAAGTGAAGCATTGGAAAAACTGATTTCACCCGATGGAGCAAAACATATTATTGAAAAGATAGAAATAAATAAATAATCCTTCATTCGCGTTTGAGCCCCTTTTCGCTATAATTCGCCCATTCATTTACCACCAGCAAGGGTAATTGAGAAGAGAATTATCAAAGGAGTTTCCTATGAAACATGCATCTGTGGGCAAATACCGCCCGTATCCTCAAGTTGATTTGCCAAATCGCATTTGGCCTACCAAAACCATCACACACGCTCCGATTTGGTGCAGTGTCGATCTTCGCGACGGAAACCAAGCGTTGATCACCCCGATGAATTTGGATCAAAAACTCTCTCTCTTCACCCTCTTGCTGAAACTCGGATTTAAAACCATCGAGGTGGGATTTCCCTCCGCATCCAAAGTCGAATTTGACTTTTTACGCACCCTCGTAGAGCAAAAACTGATTCCCGATGATGTGACGGTACAAGTCCTCGTCCAAGCGCGCGAACATTTGATTGATAAAACGTTTGAAGCTCTTGCGGGAGTTAAAAAAGCGATTGTCCATCTGTACAACTCGACTTCCGTTGCCCAGCGTAAAATCGTTTTCGGCAAAGAGCAAGACGAGATCATCGCCCTTGCAATGGAGGGGGTTGATATGGTCAAAGCGCGTGCATTGAAACACGACGGCGAGATCATGCTCGAATACTCCCCTGAGAGTTTTACAGGGACGGAACTCGAATTTGCCGCCCGTATCTGTAACGCCGTGACCGATAGATGGGGTATTAGTGCAGAGCGTAAAGTGGTGATTAACCTCCCAGCGACTGTGGAGATGGCAACCCCGAACGTCTATGCCGATCAAATCGAGTGGATGAGCCGACACCTTACCAACCGTGAGCACGTACTGATCTCGACCCACACCCACAACGACCGTGGAACCTCGGTTGCCGCAACGGAGTTGGCGTTATTGGCGGGGGCAGATCGTGTCGAGGGGACGTTGCTCTCTAACGGTGAGCGCACCGGAAACGTCGATATTATCACGTTGGCACTCAACATGTATACCCAAGGGGTTGATCCGCAGTTGGATTTCAGCGATTTGGAGAGTGTTGTTCGTGTCGTCGAAGAGTGTACCGATATGAAAACACATGAGCGTCACCCGTATGTGGGCGAGCTCGTTTACACGGCGTTTTCAGGCTCTCATCAAGACGCAATCAACAAAGGATTGGCATATCAACGCGCCAAAGATGATGCGTTTTGGGAAGTACCGTATTTGCCGATCGATCCGAGTGATGTGGGGCGCAACTACGAGGGGATTATCCGTATCAACTCTCAATCGGGCAAAGGGGGGGTAGCCTACGTCCTCGAAGATAAATTCGGCTATTCACTGCCGAAAAAAATGCACCCTGAGATCGGAACCATCGTTCAGCGCGTAACTGATGAAGCGGGACGCGAACTCTCCAGTGAAGAGATTTTAGACATTTTCGAGAAAACCTATTTTGGTGAACCTCACGACATCGAGTTTGTGGACTATTCGGTGATTTCAGAGAGTGCCAAAGAGCACTCCGCCAAATGTGTATTGGAATACACCCATAACGGCAAAGCAATCCGAAGCGAAGGGGTAGGGAATGGTCCTATCGATGCGTGTAAAAATGCATTAATGGTGGAGTATTCTCACAGTTTTAAAATCCTCTCATATTCTGAGCACTCTCGCGGAGAACTCTCCAGTGCCGAAGCGGTCGCCTACATCGAGATTCAGACCGAGAGTTTGGAGAAATTTTTCGGGGTAGGGTGTGATAACGACATCACGGTAGCTTCGATCAAAGCGATGTTTAGTGCGCTTAATCGGGCGTTTTCGTAATTCCTCGTCATTCCGTGCCACGACACGGAATCCATCCCCGTTCGCCCTGAGCTTGTCGAAGGGTGTTCATGGTTCGACAAGCTCACCACGAACGGAAATAATTGATACGCTCTGTCATCCCCGACGTGATCGGGGATTTAGCTCTTTAAATTTATTTCAATATATGCCATGGTTTATCCTTTAAAGGATTAATTGCCTTATAGTTTTCATCACTTGCCCAAGTATCTAAAAAAATCTTCCATCCATTTTTATACGGAATAATCATCCATAGTCTTGACGTGTTCTCTTCTAACTTCAAGGCAGATCCATAAAGTGGTGTTTCAAAAGTATCTAACATCAATTGAACTTTGAATTTTTTGTTCTCAATTTGAATTTCACTATTCCTAAAACACCATTTTTGATTTAATTCATCTTTATAACACTTATTTTGAAATAGTCTATTAAAATAAATTGTATTTTCATCCAAAGCTTTACCTACTCGTATGAAAGGTCCTTCCCATTTATGGTTATTTTTATTAAATATCCATAATTTATTTTTTAAGATTGCACTACATACTGATTGTATAGAACCTTCATGCCAATTATCATAAGCAAAAATTTCTCCAGATTCGTAAATATCAGCATCTTTGATTTGATTATTTGTTCTTTCTTTTTTGGTTATATTAAAACTCACCATATCGCCAGTCCACTCCCCTGCAGCTGATGGCCATTGACGAAATATAGGAAGACGATTCCACAGTGTAGCCTCGGTGTAATATCCAGTATATTTTGCTAAAACATTTTGCTGTTGACATTCAATAGGTTTATCTGAACTCCATAGTGAAGTAAACATTACAAATAAAAAAAATATTTTGTACATCGTAATCCTTATTAATCTTAACTCGCCTTGTGCGTCTGTTCTTCTTTTAATCGTTCCGCTATCCAAACTTTGATAATCGATTGGCGTATTACGCCGCTTCGTTAGAACCGTGGCGGATGTTTCCGATATTTTGATTTTCGTAGAGATCGGCAATCGGAAAACATAAATCGTAATCATTCCACTCTAAATCGCCATCGGTGATCGAAAAGTTTTTAAAAATTTCTAAATCAGAATATTTGGCGATATGCGGGTTAGTGGATGAGCAGATAAAATTTTCAAAATCAATCGTTTGGGTTGTTTGGTCATTAAAGTGCAAACGAATTTTGTACCCGTTTAGATACTCTGCGTTTTCGATGAGGATGATTTGATTTTCGGTAATCATTTTACTTTTCCTTCTATTTTGATACAATTGATTTGTTTGTGTAACACAAAATAATCGATCCATTTTTGGACTATTTCACTCTGAAACGTTTCAACCAATTTTTGGAACTCTCTAAGTTCATTTAATGGTAAAGGTCTTTTTCCTTTGACCTCTTTGATAATAATCTTAGAAATTTTACCATCGATGATAATGAATTCGGCTTTGGACTCATATCCTTGATATTTACCGTGAACATGGACAGGTTCGTGCTCGTTGCTATAGAAAAGTATAGAAATCCCTAAATATTCAAAAATTTTGGGCACATATACTCCTTTTACTTGATGCTATAAGTATATCAAAATGCAAGATAGTTTCATACCACGAACGGAACCCATATTAACTCGCCTTATGAGTCTGTTCTTCTTTTAACCGTTCCGCTATCCAAACCTTGATAATCGATTGGCGTGTCACCCCAATCTTTTTGGCTTCGATGTCGAGTGCATTGACGATCCATTCGGGAAAATCGACATTCACTTTTTTCGGTTGCGTTCCGATACGTTTTGCAGTGGTGAGATCGAGATGCTCACTTATATCTTCGCCTGAGTCAAATAATTCGTCTAATTCTTCAGCTTTCATCATAAATCCTTGGTATAAAAATAGTATCATTTCTATACTTTTATGTCAACTCTTTTAGAAAAATATAAAAAGAGCTGGATTCCCAATCGAGTTGGGAATGACGAAATAATACCTATGTTCAAATTTCTACCTCATTTAAACCAATCAGTGATACAATTTTCAAAACAACAATCGAGGATTTTGAAATGCATACCGTCCGACTCACTATCCATGACACGATTTATGACAAACTGATGGGGTTTTTAGAGATTCTTCCGAAAGATAAGATCGGGATTATCGAAGAGAGTGAGTATCCCGCACTTTCATTCGACGAAGCAAAACTAAAAGTAGAGCACGCTATCAACAATATCTCTAAAAATGAGGGGATTGATCTCGCCAGTGCTATCGAAAAAGTGATACACGCGTAAATACCGTCGTTTTTCAGATTCAAGAGAGCAATATTCATATTTTGACGGTATTTCGTCAAAAATAAACCTTTTAATCGAGCATTTTTGTAACTTATTTTCTCTACTTTTCTTTTTCACTAAAAATGTAGAATAAGTTTTTAACCCCTTCTTCGCTATAATCGCGCAATTTTTACTATACAGTGAGTAAACCATGATGGATGTCCGCGAAGCCTTTTTGGCATTTTTTGAATCAAAACAACACGAACGTGCTGCGAGTTCTCCTCTCGTACCTGATGATGCAACCTTGCTTTTTACCAATGCGGGGATGGTGCCGTTTAAGTCAATCTTTACAGGGGATATCCCAATCCCTGCTAATCCAAGAGCGACCAGTTCTCAAACGTGTTTACGTGCGGGTGGGAAACATAACGACCTAGAAAACGTGGGGCATACGGCGCGTCACCATACGTTTTTCGAGATGCTTGGGAATTTCAGTTTCGGAGATTATTTCAAAGAGGAAGCGATTGCCTATGCGTGGGAGTTTGTAACTGAAGTGATGAAGCTTCCGAAAGAGAAGTTGTGGGTCACTGTCCATGAGAGCGATGATGAAGCCGAAGCAATCTGGAAAAAGCATATCGCCTCAGATCGCATTATGCGTCTTGGGGATAAAGATAATTTCTGGCAGATGGGAGATACTGGACCGTGTGGACCGTGTTCGGAGATTTTCGTCGATCAAGGGGCGGAACATTTTAACGGTCCTGAGGATTACATGGGGGGCGATGGGGATCGTTTCTTGGAAATCTGGAACCTCGTCTTTATGCAGTATGAGAAAAAGGTGAAAGATGGAGCGTTGATTCCATTACCAAAACCCTCTATCGATACGGGGATGGGATTAGAGCGTGCGGTTGCGGTACTCGAAGGGGTACAAAGCAACTATGATAGCTCCCTCTTTATGCCGATTATCCGCAAAGTTGAAGCGTTGATTTCTAAGCCGTATAGCTATGCAAGCGGTGCATCGTACCGTGTTATCGCCGATCATATCCGAACCGTTACGTTCTTGCTCGCACAGGGGACAAATTTCAGCAATGAAGGGCGTGGGTATGTATTACGTCGTATTTTGCGTCGTGCGGTTCGTCACGGATATTTGCTCGGATTTACCAAACCGTTTATGTATGAAGTTGCCGATACCGTAGCTGATTTGATGGGGAAACAATACCCTTATGTTGTCGAAAAATTGGCAGTTTTAAAAGAGCAAATCATGCTCGAAGAGGAGCGATTTTTCAAAACCATCGCTTCGGGGATTGAACTCTTTAACGAAGAACTCAAAAATACCAAAGAGACCTTCAGTGGGGAAGTGGCGTTTAAACTCTACGATACGTTCGGATTTCCACTCGATTTGACCGAAGATATGCTTCGGGAAAAAAATCTCTCCCTCGATGTGGAGACGTTTGAAGAATTAATGTCTGAACAACGTCGTCGTGCGAAAGCAGCGTGGAAAGGTTCAGGAGATGCGGCGGTTGAGGGGGATTTTAAAACCCTTTTGGAGACGTTCGGTGTCAATGGTTTTATCGGATATGGCAAAACCAAAGCAAGTGTTACCATCCAAGCGTTATTGGGGGAAAATTTCGAGCGTGTTGAACAGCTTCATGCCCATCAACATGGTTGGGTACTCCTCGAAGAGACTCCGTTTTATGCAGAGAGCGGTGGACAATGCGGTGATAGCGGAGTGCTTGGGGATAAAGCGGTGGTGTTGGATACGAAAAAATTCCACGGATTAAACCTCTCTCACATCGAGACCCGCGCGACACTCAGTGTCGGTGAGCGGATTGAAGCGGTTGTGGATATCTCCCGTAATGAAATCGCGAAACACCACTCGGCAACCCACTTGCTCCATGCAGCGTTGTATGAAATCCTCGGTGAACACATCTCCCAAGCAGGTTCACTTGTCGAACATAACCGTCTCCGTTTTGACTTTTCCCATCCAAAAGCGATGTCTCATGAAGAGATTGCTCTCGTCGAAGAGCGTGTGAACTACCATGTTCTCCATGCCCTAGAGGGGATGACGCGTGAGATGAGTATTGATGAGGCGAAAAAAAGCGGTGCAAAAGCGCAATTCGGTGAGAAATACGGTGATACGGTTCGCGTTGTAAACTTCGGGACGGCATCGGTCGAGTTTTGCGGTGGTATCCACGTCGATAACACGGCAACTATCGGGACGTTTGTGATTGTCAAAGAGAGCGGTGTGAGTGCGGGTGTACGACGTATCGAAGCGGTATGCGGTAATGCGGCGTATAACCTCTTTAAATCGCAACGTCATTTGCTCGAATCGGTAGAGACATCGGTAAAAAACCGCGATGTGTTAGCGGGTATCGAACGTCTCAAAGAGCAGGTTAAAACACTTAAATCGGAAATGAGTACATTAGCTTCAAGTGCAAAAGAAGAAATTGCTGTAACGATGATGGGCTCTACCGCTGTAGTGGTTGCAGAGTTGGGGAACGGTGATATCAAAGAGCGGATTGATGAGCTCAAAAATCAGCACGATTCGGTTGCAGTGATTTTATTCCAAATCAAAGAGGATAAAGTTCTTCTCGCGGCGGGTGCTAAAAATACGAATGTTAAAGCGGGTGATTGGATTAAAACAATCGCACCGATCCTCGGCGGTGGCGGTGGTGGACGTCCTGATTTTGCCCAAGCGGGTGGAAAAGATGCTAGTAAATTGGGCGAAGCTAAAGAGGCAGCACTCAAATACGTGAGTGAACAGTTAGGGTAATTTTGTCATCCCCGCGAAGGCGGGGATCCAGCTAGATTTACCCGCAGGGGGCACAATGCCCGCCTTCGCGGGAATGACGAATCAAGGAATAAAATGAAAGAATTTTTAGTAGATACATTTGTCCATCATCGGACATTGATAATCTTCTTGCACGTGATAAGTGCGGTAATTTGGGTAGGGGGGATGATCGCTATCCGTTTTGCCGTTCATCACTCATTGGCAATGATTGACGATCCAAAATTGAAAATGGAACGCGCCTTGGATACATTGAAACGTTTTTTTACCATTGTATGGCCATTTGTAGTTGTTTTAATTATGACGGCTGTCTTGATGGCGGTAGGGTACCAATTCCGTGCGGCTGCTATGGATGAGAATGGAAACGTTATCAATGAATACATGATGAGTATTTACAATACCGTCCATATCAAAGAGATGATTTGGGTGATTATGTCTATCAATCTCGGTGCCATGATGTTTCGTCGCCATAAAGCTGAAATCGCATTGCGTGATGGGAATTTACAAAGAGCGAAAGATTTGCTTGAAATGATTTCTAAATACATGGTACCGATCAATATTACGTTAGGCGTGATCGCTATTTTTATCGGTGTCGTTCTTCGTAACGTACATTAGTTTTTGATACACCTTATGAGTAAAACCCATAAGGTGGCAGGGACTAAAGTCCCTTGCAACCCCCTAAAGCTACCCATATCTTTCGGATATGAGAGAATAAAGGAATTCAATGCTCCGTTTAGCTTCTTCCTCCGTTACTCGTGCTGAACTGCTGAGAGTGGCGGGCATCCCCTTTCTCCAAGAGTCTATCGATTTCGATGAAGACTCTATAGTCGCTCCAACTCCGAAAAACTTTGTCTATCAAGCGACACTCGGAAAATACCGTTTGAATTTAGAGAGATTCGGATGTGCCGATTATCCCCTCCTTGTCGCCGATACGGTAGTCACTGCAGGGGGAAAAATCTTGCGAAAAGCAAAAGATGAAGCCGATGCACGTGCTATTTTAGAGACCCAAAGCGGCTCAGAGGTTGCCATTATCACCTGTATGATTTACAAAACACCCCGACTTGAACTTCTCGATATCTCCTCAACCCACTATTTTTTTGACCCTTTTAAACCGGATGCTGTTGAGCGTTATATCCAAAGCGGTGAATGGCGCGGAAAAGCAGGGGCGTGTATGGTCGAGGGATTTTGTAAACCCTATATACGTGAAGTACGCGGGTTTGAGAGTACGGCGATGGGGCTGTGCGTTGAAGTATTAAAGCCGTTTGTATGATGAACCCCTACACCAACGAACTCAAAGCGCTGAAACGCTCCGGTCGATATCGTGAACGCCATCTTGTCGATGAGGGTATCATCGATATGGCGTCTAATGATTACTTGGGATTGGCACATTTAAGTAAACTTCATGATATGGCGTGCAAAACGTTAAAAAATTATGGATACCATGCTCCAAAATCATCCATGCTGGTCAATGGCTATCATCCAATCCATAAAAATTTTGAAAAAGCACTCTGCGAAGCGAACGGATTTGAAGAGGCTATCGTGATGGGGAGCGGATTTAATGCCAATATCGGACTGATAGAGTCGCTAGTACGTCGGGGTGATGTGCTGCTGATGGATGAAGAGTATCACGCCAGCGGAATGGTGGCGACGAAGATGTGTGAGGGGGAGGTAATCATATTCTCTCATAACGACACAGTAGCTTTGGAAAAAGAGTTGATGCGCGCGCAGGGGAAACGGGTGATTGTCGCTATTGAGGGGATATACTCGATGGGAGGTGACCTCGTTCCCAAAGAAATTATCGAACTTGCCATTAAATATGAAACGATTTTGATTTTGGACGAGGCGCATAGCAGTGGAGTTATCGGAGAAAATCTGATGGGGATTTTAGACTTTTACGGTATTACTCCGACCCCACTAATGGTTAAAATGGGGACTCTCGGTAAAGCATATGGGAGTTTTGGAGCGTATGTTCTCTCATCACATCATATCAATGAGTATCTCATTAATCGGGCTAAAAATGTCATCTACGCCACTGCTCCTTCGCTTTATGATACGGCATTGGCGCATCATGCTCTTCTCTATATACAAGAACATTCTGGAGTGTTGCGAGAAGCTATTTTGCGACGACAACGTATCATCAAAGAGATTTTAAATATCGATATTGCAGGGTTGATTCTTCCGCTAGAGATAGGAAATAATCGAGCTGTGATGGAGATACAAAAAATTCTCAAAGAGGAGCTCGGTGTTTCGGTGGGAGCAATACGCCAACCGACTGTTAAAGCGGCGATTATCCGACTTATCGCACGGTTGGATGTGGAAGAAGAGAGATTGATAGGGGTGTGTGAGCGTTTTAGAGACATTTTGGTAAAATACGTTCCATGAAGAGTATCGCGATTGAGCACCTAAAAATCGTCCATAAATCTAAAGTGTTAGTAGAGTGTGCATTTCGTATCGGCTCCTCTTTGGCGCTTGTTGGGCAAAGTGGAAGCGGCAAATCGCTTATTCTTAAAACCCTTTTGGGGTTGAATGAGAGCACTTTGGAGATAGAACTTCGTAAAAGTGCACATTTTGAGTGGATTCGGGGCAAAAGTGTCTCATTGGTTCCCCAAAATCCTTTTACTGCCCTCTCTCCGCTTACCAAGATTAAAGACCAACTTTTTCTCTCTCATGAAGAGGCGGTGAGGATGTTTGGATGGCTTGGGTTAGCTGAAGAGCTTTTGAACCGTTATCCGAGTGAACTCTCAGGTGGGCAATTACAGCGGGTCATTATCGGGATAGCGTTAAGCTCTAAGCCCTCATTGCTCCTTTTGGATGAGCCGACAACGGCATTGGATTTAAACTCAAAACGAGCTTTGATTGATTTGTTACTATCGTTACAGCATCAATTTGGGTTTTCGATGCTTTTTGTCACCCATGATATGAGTGTTGCATCACAATTGTGTGAAGATATTTGTGTCCTTAAAGAGGGAATGATAGTGGAAGAGGGTAAAATGGCAGATGTTTTACGCAATCCTCACCATTTGTATACGCAACAGTTGATTGACGCTGATTTTGAAACCAGGGAATATAGAAAATGAAGAAAAAATTATGGATTATAATAGCTCTTATAGTGATGATTCCCATCGGTTATTTGGGGTATGTTATTTATAACTTTGAATACGAAACGCAACGCCTTATCAACTATAAACCCCTTTTGACTACAGAAGTGTATGACCGAAACGGTGAAAAAATTGCCAATCTTTTTAGTGATGAACACCGTTATTACGTTTCGTTTGAGAATATCCCACCTCGTCTTATTGAAGCACTTATCGCGATTGAAGATACCGATTTTTTTGAACATCATGGGGTAAATCCGGATGCTATTATGCGTGCTATTATCAAAGATGTCTCTGCCGGAAAGCTCAAAGAGGGGGCGAGTACGATTACGCAACAACTCGTTAAAAATGCCCTTTTAACCCGAGATAAAAATTTTGCCCGTAAATTTAAAGAGGTTCTTTATGCTATTCGTATTGAACAAGAACTCTCTAAAGAACAAATCTTAGAGAGGTATTTTAATGAAATTTATCTCGGGCATGGATATTACGGTATTAAAACTGCATCTGATGGATATTTCCATAAGCCGCTGAAAGAGTTGAGCCTCAAAGAGATGGCGATGTTGGTAGGACTTCCAAAGGGGCCTAATTTTTATGCGCCGACTAAAAACTATGAGCTCTGTTTAGGGCGTGCCAATCGTATTATCGCGAGGATGCAAGAACTCGGATGGATTGATCAAGCAACCTATGATAAAGCGACACAAGAGCGCCCTCAAGTTTATAACGATACATTGAGTAAGAACTCGGGACCTTATATCATCGATGAGGTTATGCGTCAACTCGGCGATGCCTTTCCCGATATTCGTAGCGGAGGATATAAAATCTACACGACCATCGATATGCGACTGCAAGAATCGGGATATAAAGCACTTCAATCGGGACGTGAGGAAATTTTGAAACGGGCTGAAGAATCGGGTGTGTTAGATGAAAATATAAAAAGTCAGCTCAACGGAGCTTTGATGAGTATGGATCCGAATACGGGTGAAGTGTTGGCGATGGTCGGCGGATATGATTATTCGGTGAGTCCGTTTAATCGTGTTACCCAAGCCAAACGTCAACCGGGTTCAGCATTTAAACCGTTTATTTATCAAGTCGCACTCGATAGCGGTATGTCACCGGCAACACTGGTTCCCGATATCGCCCGCACCTATACCTATAAAGGGGACAATGGTGAGGATAAAGAGTGGAAACCGAAAAACTATAAAAACGAGTACAAAGGGATGGTAACCATCCGTGATGCACTGACCCATTCTCGAAATTTGGCAACCATCAACATGGTGAGCGATATGGGTTTCCAAAAAGTGGTTGAAGGGCTTCGACGTTATGGAATCGTTGAAAATATCCCTCCCGATCTCTCTATCGCTTTGGGAACTATTATGATCTCTCCGTACGATTTGGCGAAATATTACACCATGTTCCCAACCGGTGGGATTCAAACGAATCCGATTTTAATCCGTCAAGTCATTACCCCAAAAGGGGAGACGTTCCGTTATGAAAATAAACGTCGTCAAGTAAATACCAAAGAACAAACCTATCTTATGACCTCAATCTTGCAAGATGTTGTTGCGTATGGAACAGGGACATCAGCTCGCGTATCAGGGGTTGATATCGCCGGTAAAACAGGTACAACCAATAAAAACGTCGATGCATGGTTTGTTGGTTATTCTCCAACTGTTGAGACGGTAGTTTGGTATGGGAACGATAATAATACTCCAATGCCTCGAAGTGAGACGGGTGGACGTGCAGCAGGACAAGTTTTCCGCTATTTTTACCAAGATTTAATGCGAATTTACCCCAATACTAAACGTTATTTTGATCGTCCTGCCGGAGTGTATTTGGATTCAGCAATCGATAGTAATTCGACCGAAAATTTTACCGATACTTCCGCTGCACCTGATGCAACGCAAGCACCCGCACCGACAACAGAAGAGAAATTGGTATTTTAAGACTATTTTCGCTTCGTTGCTTGGGAGAGATAAAACCACACTCCTCCACCGATAACGACAAGCGAGATAGGAGCGAGGTAGGGTTTGTCCGCAATAAGTTTAAATCCTTCGACAATCGCTCCACCGAAAAGATAACTCACCCCTCCGACAACGATAGCCCAAAGTGCCGCACCGATAGCGTTATAGATACTGAATTTTATAAAATTGTATTTTGTCAACCCGATTGCCAAAGGGACGAGGGTTTTTAATCCATAAATAAATTTTTTGATGACAATGATCCATGATCCTCGACGTTTGAGGAGAAGGTGGGAAAATGCCAGTTTGCGGCGGTGTTTTTTAAGATGTTCCATCATCTCATGTTTATGGTAGCGAGACATATAAAATATGAGTGAATCGCCGATAAAGTTAGCGAGAAAGGCGATACTTATGGAGAGGGTTAAATCCATTTTACCCATAAAACTGAGAACACCCGCACCGATGAGGGCAACCATTCCACCCCCAAGAGAGTAGATAAAAACGACTAGGTAGCCATACGTTGAGAGATTTTTGAGCATTTCATCCATAAATATAATTTCCTTTATAAAATAATTTCCGTAATTCATCACCTAGAGCCGCGCCGAAAGCAGAAGTGCTGAGAGGCGCGAAGCGTTTATGAATTACGGTATGGTCTTTTGGTACTTTTCTGACTAAACAGAAAAGTATAGAGATTTATAATTTCCGTATTTTAGCGATTTCATCCCGTAATCTCGCCGCCTCTTCAAATTCCAACTTCTTCGCCGCCTCTTTCATTTTAGTGGTGAGTTCATCGACCAGTTTTTTACGCTCCGCTGCTGGAAGTGTTTTCGCTTTTTTCGAGCGGTTGTATAAATCACCTACATCTTCGAGTTTGAGATTTTCATCGAGATTACGTTTCGTTGTTGTCGGGGTGATACTATGTTCGGTATTAAATGCCTCTTGTCGTGTGCGACGTTCGTTGGTTTTAGAGATTGCCCTCTCCATCGATCCTGTTATTTTATCGGCATAGAGGATAACCCGACCATGTTCATTACGTGCGGCGCGTCCGATAGTTTGGACGAGAGAGGTTTCGGAACGTAGAAAGCCCTCTTTATCGGCATCGAGGATAGCAACCAAACTCACCTCCGGTAAATCCAACCCCTCCCGCAAGAGGTTGATTCCGATAAGGACATCGAAACCGCCCACACGAAGCCCTCGGATAATCTGATTTCGTTCGATGGCATCGATTTCGGAATGCATATACTGTACTTTGATCCCCAAATCGGCGAGGTATTTGGTGAGTGCTTCCGCCATTTTTTTGGTGAGTACGGTGACAAGGACACGATCACCCAGAGCCACTGTTTTTTTGATTTCATCGTGTAAATCTTCGACCTGATTGGCTATCGGTTTGATGGTGATGATCGGATCGAGCAATCCTGTCGGACGGATGATTTGATGGGCAAGAGTGGTGCTCAGCTCGAGCTCTTGCGCCGATGGGGTAGCAGAGACGAAGAGATAATGGGGTGCTTTATGGATAAACTCATCGATCATCAACGGGCGGTTGTCGAGGGCGCTAGGAAGTCTGAAACCATACTCGACGAGCACCTCTTTACGGCTACGATCTCCCGCAAACATCCCCCGAAATTGAGGTAAACTCACGTGCGATTCATCGACGATAATGAGAAATTTATCGTGATGGAGGGTGAAATAATCGAGGAGAGTATAGGGGGCTTCACCGGGGAGTTTATCGGTGAGATGACGGGAGTAGTTTTCGACCCCCTTGCACATCCCTGTTGCTTGAAGCATCTCCAAATCAAATTCGCATCGCTGTTTGAGCCGTTGCATCTCGACGATTTTCCCTTGTTTGTCGAGTTCGGCTAGCCGTTCCCCCAGCTCATCTTCGATTCGCTTGATTGCACGGGCAAGTTTCTCTTGACCGACGGCGAACTGAGAGGTGGCGTAGATAGTGACACTCTCTTGTTTTTCGGTCATGGTGTTGCTGAGAGGTTCAAAAAAGGTTAGACGTTCCACTTCATCGCCGAAAAATTCGATTCTTACCGCCTGATCTTGCCAGTACGGGGGATAGATATCGACCACTTCTCCATTAACCCGAAAATGACCGCCGTCAAAATAGGCATCATTGCGGGCGTATCCCATCTCGACGAGACGGAGGAGGAGCTTTTTTTGGTTGATCTCATCCCCTATAGCGATTACCTGCACCATCTTCTCATACTCTTCAGGATCTCCCAACCCGTAGTTAGCAGAGACGGAGGCGACGACGATAACATCATCATAGCTTAGGAGATTGGCAGTGGCAGAGAGGCGTAGACGTTCTAACTCGTCGTTGATGGAACTATCTTTTTCGATAAATAAATCTTGGCGAGGGATATAGGCTTCGGGTTGATAATAGTCGTAGTAGCTGATGAAATACTCGACATGGTTTTCGGGGAAAAAAGAGCGAAATTCACTGTAAAGCTGTGCCGCGAGGGTTTTGTTATGGGTCATAATGATGGTGGGGAGCTGAACACTCTCGATTACCTTTGCCATCGTGAATGTCTTACCGCTTCCGGTTACCCCCTCTAGGGCAACGTATTGTTCACCCCGTTTGATACCGGAGGCGAGTGCTTCAATAGCGACTGGCTGATCGCCGGCAGCTTGGTAAGGGGTGTGGACTTTAAAAATCGGCAATGAGTAACCCTAATGTTGTATCTATTAATGAAGTGAAATTATAGCGGAAAACCTATTTTTCATCACCGATGATGAAGGAGATGCTACTGAGTTAAGATGATTACAATATAATTTCAAATAAATAATATAAGTAGTCAATAACAATGCTCTTTAATAGCTATGAATTCATCTTTTTCTTTTTACCGATTACCTTTGGTATCTATTTTTGGCTGAATAAAAAACGTTTGACGTCCGCTTCAAAAGGGTGGATGGTATTTGCTTCACTCTTTTTTTATTCGTGGTGGAATGTTATTTATCTCCCCCTTATTTTAGGTTCTATCCTTTTTAACTTTACGGTAGGCTCGAGTATTACCCATATTAACACGACCCACCTTTTGAAAAAAAGGCTCTCTTCTAAGAGCCTATTAACGTTTGGTATTTTTGCCAATGTTTTGTTGCTGGTCTATTTCAAGTATATGGATTTTTTTATTACCAATGCCAATACGTTCGCTGGTACCCATTTTAATATGATGCATATCGTTCTCCCTTTGGGGATTAGCTTTTTCACTTTTACCCAAATCGCGTATTTAGTCGATGCGTATCGGAATGAAGTTAAAGAGATGGATTATCTCAACTATACCCTTTTTGTCACCTTTTTCCCCCATTTGCTAGCAGGGCCTATTTTGCATCATAAAGAGATGATGCCGCAGTTTGATGACATCCGTAATAAAGTATTGAATACCAAAAATATTAGTGCCGGAATGTATCTGTTTGCCATCGGACTCTTTAAAAAAGTGGTTATTGCCGATACGTTTGCCATCTGGGCATCGTATGGATACAACCATACAGCCTCTATATCCTTGATGAGTGCGTGGGCAACTTCACTCTCATATACATTTCAGCTCTATTTTGATTTTAGCGGTTATACCGATATGGCGTTGGCGGTTGCTTTGCTCTTTAATATCAAACTCCCTATCAATTTTAATAGCCCCTATAAAGCGTTGAATATCCAAGATTTTTGGAGACGTTGGCACATGACGTTATCGCGCTTTTTGCGTGATTACATCTATATCCCTCTCGGTGGTAATCGTGGTGGAGAATTTCGTACCTATAGCAATCTTTTTACCGTCTTTTTGGTTGGCGGATTATGGCATGGAGCATCGTGGATGTTCGTCATTTGGGGTGCATTGCATGGGGTAGCGATTGTAACGCATCGATTGTGGCAACAGATGGGGCTTAAAATGAATACGATGCTGGCATGGTTCATTACCTTTAATTTTATCAATATTACGTGGATTTTCTTTAGGGCAAAAGGGTGGGATGATGCGGTTAATATCTTATCGGGTATGTTTGGGTTAAACGGGATTGAAGAAGTGTCTGATTTGCTGGAGTTCGGTGGATTATCAACCATAGATTTGTTTATGATGGGTGTCGTTTTTATTCTGGGGATAAGTACTTTTTTCACACCCAATTCCAATCAGTTGGTCAGTTCTTTACGTTTAACCAACAAGAGTATGGTGTTTGGTCTCTTTTTGATGTGTATGGGAGTATTGCATCTGAGTAAGATTTCAACATTTCTCTATTTTAACTTTTAGGCTGATTTATGAAACCAATACCTTGGATACTAAAATTTATTCTATTATCAATCCTTACCCTCTCTATTGTGGGGAGTATAAACTTTATTTTAGATCCATTACAACAATACCGAAAAGCCCATTTTTACAAACCAATCTACGATAATGAGCGTTATTTAAATCCGGGATTAGCCAAAACGTATGAGTATAATCAGGTGATTATCGGATCGTCTATGACGGAGAATTTTATACTTTCCGATGCCAAAGAAATTTTAGGATTTAACAAACCGATTAAATTTTGTATGTCCGGAGCAACGGCGTATGAGATAAAAATCATGTTAGATTCCGCCTATCAACATCGTAAAATAGATAGCGTCATTTATGGTGTTGATCTCTTCTCTTTTACGGGAGAGACAACACGCCTTTTTGACGGAGAGGGCTCCCTCCCCTTTTATCTGTATGATAATAACCGTTTAAACGATTATCGCTATCTTTTGAGTTTCGATACGCTTAAATTTTTTGTCGATTCATTTGTATTGCCGAAACCTGAGGTGATGTTTGATTTGAACCGAATGTATCAGTGGCAACATAAATCAAATGAAGATGATTTTAACGGAACGGATCGACTCGATGAGTGGAGCGAGAAGTATGGGTTTAATCCCGATTATAGTAAAAGTGAGTTTACCCTTAAAGCTTTAAAGGCGAATATTGATACGAATCTGATTCCTCTTATCCAAAATCATCCTGAGACAACGTTTTATTTGTTTTATCCCCCTTATTCGATTCTTGCATTCAAAGATATGGAGAATAAAGGATGGCTGAATACGGTAGAGTTGTTTAAACGTCATCTATTGACTCAGTTAGCGCATTATCCGAATGTCAAGATATACGATTTTCAAGCTTCCAAAGAGGTTACCTGCAATTTGGATAATTATAAAGATTTGCTTCACTACCATCAACGGATTAACAGATGGATGTTAGAAGAGATGAAAAAAGAGAATTATCTAACGAGTGATAAAGGTAAATTTGGGCGATTAAATCGATCTTTGATTAGCAACATTCATGGGTGTGGCATACAATAATTTCAATCACTTTCGGATTGAGATATTGCTTTTGGAAGTTCTATCCAAATAGCTTTAAGTGAGAGTTCAAGATCATAGATGAATAAAGAAAGTGATCCTATTAAACTGACGATACTCGAAATAAAAAGGGTTATGAGCAAGTAGGTCATATTAAAATGGTACAGTGCAGATCCAAACAGTCCGATGATAATAAAGGAAACAAATAAAACACTCAATACCGCCAAAAAATTACTATTTCGAATCACTTTTGCTCTGAGTGTTAATATTTTAAGCTCAGATAGAATACGAAGATGATCGCTGTTTGATGAGTTACGGTACTCAACAGAGAGTTGTCGGGTGCGATCGATTATCCGTCCGAAACGATTCGTAAGACTCAAAATAATCAAACCGACACCGGAGATTAAAATGACAGGACCGATGGCTAACTGTAATGTGGGGATAACATCTGCGAGTAACATAAAATACCTTTGAGAGCAACGTTCTAAAAATTATAGCGGATTATCAATATCCTTTGTCAAACTGTGTTAAAATAACTCTAATCACTTTATACCCAAAGGTTATCCATGCTTTTTAACCCAACCCCTCTTGAGAAACTCACTACGCTGACCAATCAGCTTATCGAAAAACATGCATCGGCTGCTAATGATAACCAAGCGCTTCACAATGAGATTGCTACCTTAAAATCATCATTAAAAGCGAAAGAGGATGAGGTAGCAAGCCTCAATAATGAATTGCTGGAAAAAGATATTGAGATCGAAGCTATCGTCTCTAAAATCGAAACTCTTTTAGGATAAGTAGTGAAAACCAAAGTCTCTCTCACCCTCAACGCCAAGCGTTACGATATCGATGTTGAGGAAGATTTTGCCACCTATCTCATCTCTCAGATGAAACACGATTTTAGCTATGAGGGGAATAATGACCATAAACAACTCCTTCAAGCTTACGTTCGTCGCACTTTTACCCTTTATGAGCAAGAGAAACAAATTAATGCTCTCATCGATACCCTCCAATCGTAAATACACTTTCACAATTTCTCCACAATAACTTTTTATACTGCTCATATCAAAAGGGAATCTCGAAAGAGAAACTCTCCAAAAAGGAGTTTAAAATGAATAAGTTGCTCTCAATCTTATTGGTTGCGGCACTCAGTGCCTCTGTTGCTTCAGCTGATGCTAAAGCGGGTCAAAAAGCGTATTTAAAAACGCTCAAAGCAAAGTTCAACATGAACGGTACCAAATTTGCCGCCGATCATACGGTAGCGGAGTGGGAAGAGCTTTTTGCCAATGGGGCAAAAGGGTTTATCAAAGAGTACAGTGAAAAATATCCCGCTTCAGCAGCGGTTTTAAGCAGTCCAGATATGGCGGATAAACTCCAAGATGTCGGGGATTTTGCGAAAGAGTACGGTTCGGATAGTGGAAACGTTCCGAGTTGTGGGTAAGGGGTTGCGTCATTCCGTGCACCGACACGGAATCTAAAAATACTAAGAACGTGGATACCGTATCAAGTACGGTATGACGAAATTAGGCAAAGATAAAATAAAAGGATATTCAAATGAAAACGTTAATTGCAATTTTAGGTTTAACAGCAATGTTGAGTGCTGCCGATGGTGCGGCAATGTATCAAAAATGTAGTGCATGTCATGGTGCTAAAGCCGAAAAAGCGGCTTTAGGAAAATCAGAAGTGATTGGTGGATGGAGTTCATCAAAAACACTTGATGCTCTCAAAGGGTATAAAGCGGGAACCCGTAATACCAAAGGGATGGGTGCTATCATGAAAGGGCAAACAGCCTCGTTGAGTGATGGCGATATGAAAGTACTCAGCGATTATATTGCAGGGTTAAAATAATTTTCTCACCTCTCCTCCCCATCAGCGGGAGGTTTTATACATCATCTCTAAATTGTGCCATAACCGCTTTAATCTCATTCATACTTGATAAAAAAGAATCCACAAGCTCACCGTCAAAATGTTCCCCTTTTTGTGTAATGAGATAGTTAATTGCATCCTCTAAACTCCATGCCTCTTTGTAAGGGCGTTTGGAAGTAAGGGCATCAAAAACATCGGCAATAGCAACGATACGTCCCGCGAGGGGTATATCGTACCCTTTGATTCCATAAGGATACCCTTTTCCATCAAAGCGTTCGTGATGAGTGAGGGAGACAATACGTGCTGTTTGAAGTAAAAGAGAGTGGTGATTCCCGATGATGTCAGCTCCTTGAAGGGGATGACGCCGTACAATTTCCCATTCATGATTTTCGAGTGAGCTTGGTTTTTGTAAGATGGCATCGGGAGTTCCTATTTTTCCGATGTCGTGCATCGGGGCGGCAAGATAGATAAGCTCGACACGTGCATTATCGAGACCGATTTTTTGAGCGATAATCTTTGCGTAAGCACTCATCCGTAAAACGTGAGTACCCGTCTCATTATCTTTAAACTCAGCCGCACGCCCAAGTTGACGGATAACCTCCATACGGGTGAGGACAATCTCCTCTGTCCGCTCTTGAAGTTTTTGTTCCAAATCGTGTTTATAGCGCAGTAATGAGATTTGGGTGTTAATCCGTGCGAGGACGATAGAGGAGTTAATCGGTTTAGTGATGTAATCGACAGCACCGAGATGTAGCCCCTCCGCTTCATCGGTTTCATCGCTGAGTGCAGTAACAAAGATAACAGGGATATTACGGGTGAGAGAGTCATTTTTGAGTTTTTTGCATACATCATATCCACTGATATCGGGCATCATAATATCGAGTAAAATCAAATCGGGGATATCTCCCGAAGCAATCATTTGGAGTGCTTTTGTACCGTTTATAGCCACTTTGACTTTATAAAAAGGTTTAAGAATTTCGCTTAGTACCATCAGATTATCGGGGGAATCATCGACGATTAAAATGGTTTCCGGTGAGTAGGGAATCATGGCTTTTCCTTTTGTAGAGTTTGAGAGATAAGAGATGCTGCTTTATCGAATTCAAATTTTTGTATCCATTGATACGCTTCGCTCAATTCGCTCTCTTCAGAATTAGACAATATTACAGAATCATCAAACGCCGTAGCATCACCGTTTCGAAGTTTCAATAAGAGCATATTGAGCTGGGTTAGAGTTGGTGCTTCCGAAGAAGCTATATGTTGTCGATGGGTTTCAAGGGTTTCAATCTCTCTACTGAGCCGTTGAATTTCGGTGTCAATGGCGAGGAGTAAGGGGTGCGCAATCGGATGTTCTGAGAATTCTGCTTCGCGGGAGAGTTGGGTAAGAAGTCCCATCCCAAGCATAGCGGCAACACTTTTTAGGGTGTGGCATAACCGTTTTGCACTTTGCGTATCCTCTTGGAGTGCGTGGGTGTAGCGCTCACTAAAGTTGTATTGTTCATGGGGAAACTTTTGTAGAAGGCGTCGATAAAGATGATCGTTTCCGCTGAGTCGTTGGAGGGCGTTTTGGGTATCAACTCCTTCGATAGGGGGAAATGAGGCTATCTTAGAGAGTTCATCCAAATCGATGTTTCGATGACATTGCAGGGCGATTTCACGGTAGAGTTTAGATGAATCAATCGGTTTGGTGATATACCCATCCATTCCGACTGAACGACATTGTGCTTCATCTCCATCCATAACATTTGCCGTCATAGCGATGATAGGTATGTAGGGTAATGCGAGGTCACTGCGGATATGACGTGTCGCTTCATAGCCATCCATAATCGGCATTTGGCAATCCATAAGTATGGCATCAGGAGTTGGATTTTGGAGGAGCCACTCGAGAGCCTCTTGCCCGTTGGAGACGATAGAGACATTTATTTTAGCATCGGTGAGTATTTCATAGGCGACCTCTTGATTACTTTCGTTATCTTCGACTAGCAAAAGAGAGAGTCCGTTGAGCGATTTAATGAGAGAATCATTAGGGGTATCAATCGGATGAGAATGGCTGAGGCGTGAATGTCCGTATATCTCTATCAATGTATCAAAAAGATGAGAAGGGGTGATTGGTTTGATTAAGATTTTTTCAGGTCGCTCGATGGCGAATTGTTTAAGCAACTCCTCTTTTTCATACGCCGTCGCCATAATGATGGAGGTAATCTGTCGTGAGTAGCGTTCATTGATACGGTGATACAATTCAACCCCGTTCATCTCCTCCATTTTCCAATCCAAAATGGCAATATCGGCACTAAACCCAGTGTCTAATAAATGCAATGCTTCATGAGCATTTTTACAAATAGCATTGTCGATACCAAAACGTGAGAGCATCTCATGAAAAATTTCCCGTGCGGTTTCGTTATCATCTACCACAAGGACTTTTAAGCGTTGAATAGCCGAAGTCTCGATTGGGAAATTCTCTGAATCTGTTATGCCAAGGGGAATTTCAAACCAAAAAGTACTCCCTTGATTCACAGAGCTTTTAAATCCTATCGTCCCACCCATCAGGGTGACTAACTGTTTTGCGATTGCCAGCCCTAAACCGGTTCCCCCAAATTTACGTGTTGTAGACATATCGGCTTGGGTAAAAGCGCGAAAGAGGAGGTTTTGCTGATCTTGGGATATTCCTATACCGGTATCTTTTACCTCGAATCGGAGTGTTTGGGTATCGTGTTGCATCTCTAGGAGACGTATTTTAATGACAACTTCCCCTTCAGCTGTAAATTTTACCGCATTGGAGACGAGATTCAGGAGGATTTGTTTGAGACGAAGAGGGTCTCCGCTATAGCTTTTGTTAAAGTTGTTTTCAATATCGATTAAGAGTTCTATCCCTTTTTGTTCCGCACGCATCCCTAGTAAATCTGTAACGGAGATAACCAACTCTTCAAGATTAAACAAGATAGATTCTATTTGGAGTTTTCCGGCTTCGATTTTGGAAAAGTCGAGAATGTCATTGATAATGTCGAGGAGAAGATGGGAAGCTTCAGACGCTTTGGTGATAAAGTGACGCTCTTTTTCGGGCAATTTCCCTTTGAGTGCGAGTTCGGTCATCCCGATAATCGCGTTCATCGGTGTTCGTATCTCATGGGACATATTGGCTAAAAATTCACTCTTTGCTTGCGTTGCGGCATGGGCAGCCTCTTTGGCTTCGATAAGTTCACTAATATCGACGATAGCACCGATTAATCCGGCAGGATTCCCATCAGGATCTGCAAATCCGCTTACCCAATAGAGGGTTTGATGATTTTTACCGTCACTAAAAGGGATGAGCATCTCTTTACGAGAGGTTCCGATTGTATTGATTATCTCTTCATCTTCGGCTTGGTAGAGTAGCCGATCTTCATAGGGGAGATACTCTAAATCCAATACTTGTTTGCCGATGAGGCTCTCTCTGGAGATTCCAAACGTCTCCTCATACGCTTTGTTGACCCCGATAAAACGGTAATCTTTCCCTTTGTAAAACAGAGGATAGGGAATCGTATCGATTAGGGCTTGTTCAAAGGCGATTTGGTGATTCAGATGCTGTTGCAATTTGTGTTGCATAATCATGTTGTTATGGCTAATGCTCTCACGCTCTTTGATTCGAATATAACGTTGAAATAAGATAAACAACGGGATGATGAGTAATAAAAATAAGATAGCAATCCCAAGTGTCTGAAGGGCAACATTGATTAAAAGGGTGTGAATCTCATCGACGGCGATATCGGCACCGATAACATAGTGCTTTCCTTGTGGAGAGACCATCGGGACAAAAACAGAGTGAAATGTCCCCCACTTATCGGTGTATACAGGGCTAAAAATTAACTGCTTAGTTGCGTAGGCCTTTTTGAGTTCCATCGGAGGATTTTCATAATGTTCCCAAAAGGTCACTTTCAACCCTTTTTCAGGATCGTTAGTTTGTTCATTGGAGATGATAAAATAATAATCATTTTGATCGCGAACAACGATATAGAGATAAGAGGCGTTTAGGGTGTGTGCTAAATGATTTGCATCACTAACAAAACGAGTGAACTCTTGAGGTGTGGGGGGTGTTGATTTGGTATAGCGATCAACAAAATGGTTTCCAAATTTTTGGTTCGTTTTGTAGACCATTTCGAGTAATTGAAAATCGATTTGTGCCAGTTTCAGGGTATGTTCACGCTCATAAATAGCCCATGAAATCAATAAAACGATTGCGCAGTATACGAGTATTATGTAACGAAAAAGGGATGAGCCATATAAACGGCGTAAGAGTGCGAGGGGTTTATGTTCCATCGATTAGCCTTTTATAGTAGCTCTATTGTTAAATTATAGCAAATAAAAATTATTTTTCGGGAAAACAACAATAATTTTACTTTCTAAGCTCGATAAATGACGTAGAAACGTATAATATTTTATGCAATACGATTCATCCTCTTTTCGCGCTTTTTTATGGGCACTTGGAATTCATCTATCGATTATTATCATTATTGTGATTAGCCAATTTGATACGGCAATAAAAAATAGAGATTACAAAGAACCGCCAAAACTTTTAATCTCTCTCAAAAATCCGTATCTCCAAGCTTTACCTGCTGATGTTATCAGTTCACCTCCACAATCGATTCCCCATCAAGAACGTAAATCTGTACCCGATAAATCGAAAAAAATTCCGATAGTTGAAGACAAAAGTACCTCCTCAGAGATAAAAACCGAACCTGAAGTTCAGAGTGAAGTATCCACTCCTCCCATTGTGCCGATGGGGAGGGTTGCTGGGTTGATTAAACGCCATTATGGAGATGTTTTTGCCGATTTAACCCCTGAAGAGCAAGCCTATATTGTAGAAAATATTGTTACCATCCACCGTATTGACCGACGTGTTGGAAATGCATTGCTTGCAGAAAAAGCACCCAATCTTTTTAAAGACGGTGATAGTAACTATGTAGAGATGTTTCTTTATCCCGATGGGACAGTATCAGACATAACGCTGATTAATGAGAGAGCTAATGCGGCATTGGATGAACTCACGATGGAGACAGTGGAGAGAAGTTATTCACAATATCCGCGCCCGAAACAAAAAACATTGATTCGGTTGCATACGAGGATACAAAGGGGGAAAGATCATTAAACTCTATGTTTAACAGGTCGGTACGTTGCCTGAATCAGAACCGTATTCAAACAAGAAATCGCGTAAATCTTGCGCTTGACTTTTGAAACCATCACCGTTAAAAAATGCAGATGATTTATCTTTTGCATGAGCTTTGACGATTTTTGCTCCGCCGTTTGCGAAAAGTTCTTCCCATTCATCTTGTGTATGCATAGCGGCACCTTTTGTTCCGTTGCCGTGGCAATTCTTACACGTTTTGAGATAGGCCTTTTGCCCTTTTTTAATATCAGCTGAGGCAGTTGATACCATTGTTCCAACAGCGAGTAGAATCGCTAAAAGAGATGAAGTTGTTTTAGACATCACACACATCCTTTGAAGAACTCTTTTTTGCCACCTTCATAAATCATGTTTTCGAGCTTTAGTGTATCTCCATCGATTTTACCGAAAAAGCCGACACCGTTTTGCATAATCGCATGGTCAATTTTTGTTTTACTCACAGTTTGTTTATCTAATTGATATGTTTTACCACCAATAACGGCTACTACTTTATCTCCATCAGAGTATTTTTTGAGATCACAATCAGAAAATTCACCTTTATCAGCGCATGACTGAATACCTAAAAATCCTTTCATATCAGGTACACGTTCAATTTCAGAAGCAATAATACGATTGCCTTCGATGACACCTTTGAATGATACATCATCGTGTCCTAAAGCTACTTCGAGTTGAGGTTCTGAAATTTTTGGATTTACAATGGTGTATTGTTTTCCATCAATAACAGCAATTAGTGGATCATTTTTAGTGTAATTTGCATAGGTGCAACCATTGGTACAGTTTTTACTGAGAAGAGTACCTACATAAGTAGTTTCTTCTATTTCCGTTGCCATTAAACTAAGAGCGCAGAGAGAAATAATCGTGAGAGCTTTTTTCATCTTATTCATCCTTTATTATGTCGAATAATCAGTCTCCTCTGACGAGATGTCAGGAACTTCGGATCATGATCCAAAGACGCTTTATTTGAAATCGTTAAAAGTACAATATTCCTTTTTAGCTTACATAATTATTAATTATTTGTGATAATAATGTGATTTTATTATGACGTGTCACAATTTTATAGCAAAATTTGCTACAATACTTTTGAATGCGTATCAAAAAATTTGATAGATGGAGCTAACAATGCAAAAAACATTGGTCATTTCGCTAAGTAGTATTTTCTTTACATTACCTCTATTGGCAGATGTCACATCCACAGAAAAAGAAGGCTTTTTACTAACTAAGGAGTGTTTGCAGAAAGGGGAATTTACTGAATGTCCACTAGAACAGCTAAAGAAAATATCAGGGACGAATCCAATTATGTTGTTTCAGGGAACGGAAGCTAAAACATACATATTGGATATTAGTGGAATCGATAAATCAAAGCTGGATAAAGTTGCTTTTAAAAATAATATCATCGTTACAGGGACATTGCAAAGTGATAATGTAACTTTAAAAGTTAGTAATATTGTCCAAAAACCAATTTATAAAGAAATTCGAAGAAGTGGAGTAATATGAACCTCACTCTCTCCCTCACTCACGCTTGTCAACTCCGATGCAATTACTGTTATGCAGGGGAGAAAATCGATAAACGGATGAATGAAGAGACCGCGATGCGTGCTATCGATTTTGCGTTTGAGTACCCATCGCAGGAGATGATACTCGGATTTTTCGGGGGTGAACCGTTGTTGGAGTGGGATTTACTTCAAAAATCGGTAGAGAGAGTCGAAGAAAAAGCCAAAAATACCAATACCTATCTTACCAAAACCCTCACAACGAATGGATTATTGTTGGATGAGGCAAAAGCTTTATGGTTATCTCAACATGGTTTTCATATCGCCCTTTCTCTCGATGGGAACGAAAAAATGCACAGCACCCACAGAGTGTTTGCTAACCAAGCCTCTTCATTTGAGCACACATTCTCAGCTCTCAATATCATCAAAAAATATTTTGATTCTAACCATTTCACGATTATCACAGTGGTTACCCCTCAAAATGTACATCATCTTTATGAATCGGTGGTAGAATTAGTAGAGCAACACGGGGTGAACCATTTTACCCTTAGTCCGAATCTTTATACTACTTGGGATGAGGGAGAAACTCTTTGGCAAGAGCAGTATGCGCGTATCGGAGAATATGTGATTTCCTCTTATGAAAAAGGGACTCCTATCTCGGTGAGTTTTATCGACCGAAAAATCGAAGCGACCCTTAATGAGCATTGTCGTGTTTGCAGTTTTGGAGAGATGGAGATTGCCGTTGCCCCATCGGGCAATATCTACCCATGCGAACGGTTGATTGGGGATGATTCGGGTGCCGTATTACTGGGTAATGTCCATGGTGGATTTGACATCCCAAAACGTCAAGAAATCTTGCGTGCACGCGGATGTGCTTATAGTGAATGTGAAACGTGCGAAATACAAACACGGTGTCAAAACAGTTGCGGTTGTACCAACTATAGCCTCAGCGGAGAGATTAATCTTCCGACACCGATTTTGTGTTTTAATGAAAAGCTTTCAATATCGATTGCGGATTATGTATATTCTCAGCTGAGTGAAAACAGCTATTTTATAGAGAGATGGAGCTGATATGCAAAAGACACTGATGATTTCACTGAGTAGTATTTTATTTGTTGCCCCTATGATGGCTGGGGATGTGTATGCAGGGCTATTGACGACACAGCAATGTTTAGCATTAAAAGAACGGATGGACTGTCCAATGAAGCAATTGGATAAAATTACTCCTCAAAATCCTCTCATGATTTATCAAGAAAATGAAAGTAAACTCTATGTATTAGATGTCTCAGCAATCGATAAAAAAGATTTAAAGGCAATCGGATTTAGAAACGGTGTTTATATTTTTGGACATTTAAGTGCAGATGGAACAACGTTTGTAGTTAGAAAAGTATCACCACCGCGACCATTGGAAGATGTAAAAAATCAAGCCTTTATTGAAGGATGGACAAGACCAAGTGGTGCAGGTTGATTTTATTGGTCTGAGTCAGATGCACTATATAATAAAAAGTCTCTTATATCTTTGTAGTGAATTGAAAATAACTCTGTTTTGAAAAAAGCGTCAGCTTTTTCATCCTTTTGATGGGCTTGTTTGATTTTGGTACCGTTATTGGAAAATAGTTCCTCCCACTCTACTTGGGTATGCATTGCAGCACCTTTAATTCCATTGCCATGACAAACTTTGCAATTTTTAATATACGCTTTTTGTCCTTTTGGTATATTAGCAAATGCATTAAATGTAAAAACATTAGTAATAAAAATGACTACAAGGAAACGTAAAGTGATTTTGCTCATAAGAGTTCCTAAAATTGTATTATAAATTGTAATCTAATTCTTTCATCGTTTTTCCATCCTATTGTGTGTCATTATATCAAATTCTCCTCTTTTATCTCCACTCCACACAAATCTTCGTCCCTTGATTTTGTTCCGATTCGATGGTGATGTTCATCCCGTACTCTTTGGCAATCATCGCGACGATGTGTAATCCTATCCCAAATCCCCCAACACTTTTATCGGCGCGGGTGTAACGTTCAAACACCCGATCAATCATATCTTTGGGGATACCGATGCCGTTGTCTTGGATGCAGAGGGTGGATGGGGTGAGGGAGATGAGTATCTCGCCGCCCATTTTGTTGTATTTAATCGCATTGGAGAGGAGATTATCGATAACACGGGTCATTTTGGTTCGATCACTGGAGAGGGTGACGTTACCTGTGATAGAGAGTTTTAGGGTAATCTTTTTTTGCTCGATACGGTGGCGAAAATACTCGATACGTTCCCCTAAGAGGTGGGAAATATCGAGCGGTTCATTGTGGATGATGAGATCGTGGTTGAGGATGAGATAGGTGAGATCATCGTAGAGGGTGGAGATGGTGCGCGAAGCGATTTCGATACGTCCTAATTTTTTTTGAACCGATTCGGAGAGTTGAGTTCTATCTAATGATTCCAAATTGGTGAGGATGGCACTCACGGGGGTGTTAAGCTCGTGGGTGGTGTCTTTGATAAAATCATCGAGGAGGGCTATCGCTTCGTTCATGGGGCGGAGAATCAAACGGGAGAGCAAGAAACCTACTCCGACGAGCATCAAAAACAAAATAATTCCGAAAGTAAGGGTTATTTCGAGTGTTTGTTGTCGCCATAAGCCGTCGTCTTCGGTTTCAAAAATCAGATAATATTCCCCCATTCCATAGGGTAAGAGGGGGACAATCAGATAGATATGTCCCGATGCGACGTAAATATTTTCTTTGAAATTAATATCGGAGCCATTTAAACGGGAGATTATTGGTTTTCGGTCATATCCGTAGAGGGCAGTGGTATAGGCTAAATCTTTTGGGAAAGTAGAAAGATTGCGATCGTTCTCGAGCCACTGTTTGAGTTTAGGGACATAACTTTCCGATTCCAACTGCATCGCGAGGCGTTGAGAGGAGAGCATAACCGCTTTAGCGTACTGATAATAGAGGAGACCGAGAAGGGCGAGAATCAAAACCGACATGATTCCATAGAGGATTAGGAAGCTTTTGAGGGTACGGTATTTAGCGAAATTGATACCCGAGGCGCTTGTGGCTGACAATGGAATCCTTTCCGAGGAGTTTGCGGAGCGTTTTGATGTAGGTGCGCAGACTTCCATCACTTGGGGTCTCATCATAATCCCACAGATGCTCCATAATCATCTCATGAGATAGTAGTTCATTGCGATGTTGGATAAAGAGTTTGAGGAGCTTGTGCTCTTTGAGTTGTAGATTCTGGAGATTTCCATTGATGGTTAGCACCTGATTATCACTATCGTAGGTAATCCCATCGGCTAATGTGATGGCATCGGTAGGGTTGTGATAAAAATTGCGTTTGAGAATGGTTTGAATCCGTAGCAACAGCTCTTTGAGTGCGAATGGTTTGCGGATATAATCATCCCCTCCGCTCTCAAAACCCTCTTCGACATCACTCATCGCATTGCGTGAGGTGATAAAAATCGCAGGGGTGGTGTTTCCCCCTTTTCGATTTGCTTTTAGCAGGGAGAAACCATCACCCGCAGGGACATTCACATCGAGGAGCAATAAATCAAATTTGTGTTCGTATAAAGCATCTTCAGCAGAAGGTGCATCATAGACGCACACGACATTAAAGCCTTGTTCTTCGAGATATTCGCTGACACTTTCCGAGAGGTTCGGGTCATCTTCGAGGAGGAGGAGAGAGGCTTTGGTCATGTTAGTGCGATTCCAAATAGAATAAATAATATGAGTGAGAGTCCGGCTGCAATCAGAGCATAGGGGAGTTGCGTTCGCGTATGCTCTTGGACGCTGCATCCGCTCGCCATGGCAGAGATAATGGTGGTATCAGAGATTGGGGAGCAGTGGTCGCCAAATACACCGCCCGATATCGCCGCTCCCATTGCTAGTGCTATCGGTGCATCGAGACCGACAGCGAGAGGAATCGCGATGGGGAGCATGATACTAAACGTCCCCCAACTGGTTCCCGTTGCAAAAGCGATAATCGCCGCGAGCACAAAAATAGCTCCTGCGAGATATTCTGAGGGGAGATAGTCACCGATAAATGAGGCGAGGTATTGACCTACGTGCATATCCGAACTCACTCCGCCGATAGCAAAGGCAAATAGGAGAATCATTGCGATAGGGGTCATGGTGCGAGCACCGCTCAACGATGCTTCCCAAAACTCTGATAATGTGAGGGCATTTTTAAAACGATAGTATCCTAGCATCATAAGTAATGTAATCAGTAAGGTATAAAAGATAGACGTTGAACCCGAACCTTTGAAAATATCTCCGTTTCCTGTGATAAACATAAAAAGAATGACCCCACCAATCATCCATACCATCGGCCATAGAAAAAGCCCTATGTCTCCTCTATCATCTTCACACTCAATTTCGGGGGTACTAATGGTGGCATGGCGCATGGGACCTATATCAATCTCATACCATATAGCGATAAAAGTGACGATAAGAGCCATAAAGGCATAAAAATTAAAGGCAATGGATTGCATCAGCCATGTGGCACTCTCTCCCGCGATAAGACCAGCGGAGATCTGTCCTCCGATAAGCCCGAGTAACAATGCTCCCCAACCATTTAAGGGGATAAGGGAACATACGGGAGCGGAGGTTGAATCACAAACAAAAGCGAGCTTGGCACGGCTAATTCCGTGACGATCACAAAAAGGGCGTCCGATGGCACCTGCAACGAGCGAAGTGATGGATGACTCGATAAATACGATAATCCCGGCGATAAAGCTGGGCATCAGCGCTCCCCTTTTGGTTTTGACAATGGAGCGTTTGATACTCAATTCGTGAACTAAGCCATTCACCCCACCGCTACGCTCTATCAGCATCATGACAGAACCTACCATGATTGCAAACGCGAGGGTTTTGAGAACCCATGCTTCACTAAGAAGGGCAAAAAAACGCTCAAAAGTTAGTAGAAAGGTACTGAGAAGATTAAAATCGGCGATTATGAATTCCCCAATGAGAACGGCTATCGCTAATGCAATAAAGACAGAACGGCTAAAAAAAGCGAGAAAAATAGCGATAAGTGGAGGGATTAACCCTAAGATTCCGTATTCTATGGGGTATCCTTATAGTGTCATTTGAAGGCGCATGATACCAGGGCGGTCAAATTGCTCTTCGTAATACTCACTCCGTTTTTCATCGATAACGCTAAAACCGAGTTTTTTATAAATCATCTCAGTTTCAATGGAACCGATTTCAACCATTGCTTGTACTTTTCGGTACCCTTTGAGTCTTGCGGTGAGCATACTCTTTCCTACAATCTCTTTGTATAGCTCAAAACTTTTAAATTCAGGTTTAACCATCATAAAATCACATACCCATGTTTTGTTATCGATTTCAGGTTCACACAACAAATATCCCGCGATACGTTCATGGTAGCTCTCATCGATTCCTACCTCTTCGAGTGCACGGGCAAAGATATCGTGAGTAGCAATACGGGGTTCATATCCGCAGATTATTCCGGCAATTACTCCATCAGAGAGAGCAATGGTGAAATTAGAAAAATGGCAATAGCTTTTGGTAGCGGTAAGACAAAACTTTTGTAACTGTTCTAATAGTTTGGGGGTGTCGGAGGTATTAAAGATATAGTCAAATATTCCTACCTTTTTTCCGGCACGAGAGCTTTCCAAAAGAGCTTCCGCGATAAACGGTGCGTCTGCCTCTGTTGCTTTACGAATGGTAATACTCATTCCCTACCCCCATGATTTTCATTATGCTATACTACCTATCTTTAAAATTTCATAAGTTATGGTTTCAAATATGATTAAATTTTCTTCTCTTTTTCTATTTTTATCATCATTCTCCGTTGTATGGGGGTTTGAACAGCTTGTGGTTATTATTGCTCCAGAGATGAATTCGACGCGTGCAACGTTGCAACGGTATGAAAAAAATGGGTCGTGGGAAAAAATAGGCTCTTCGGTAGAGGTAACGTTAGGGCGTAGTGGTTTGGGATATGCCGATGAGGGTGAACCTCAAAAACACGAAGGGGATGGTCGTTCTCCCTTAGGACTCTTTTCGGTTGATGCGAGTTTCGGATACTCTAGTGAACCAAATTCCCATCTACCTTATTATTATGCGGATGAGTCACTTATCTGCGTGGATGATATTGAGGATAAAAAATACAATAAAATGGCTCTTTTAGACCCTGTTAAACCTCCGAAAAGTTTTGAAATGATGCATCGAACTGATGAGGTGTATACCCACGGAGCGGTGATAAACTATAACACCAAAGGGGTACGAGGGAGAGGCTCATGCATTTTTTTCCATCTCAATAACAAAGCCCATAAACCCACTTCCGGTTGCAGTGCGATGGATGAAGCTTCGTTGTTGGAGATGCTACGTTGGTTTGACCCGTTAAAACAACCGCATCTATTACAAATACCGCTGAGTGAATGCGGGAAATATCAAAAAGAGTTTGTGGGGATAGAGTGTGAATAAACGTCATTGTGGAGGTGATTGATGGTTTGTCATTCCCGTCTTCGCAGGAATGACGAGGTGTATTAATTATTAACAACATCCACTTTAGGAGTTTTAGCGGTAGAAGCCGGCAACATTGGATAAACAACCGTCGGTTTTTTACCCTCTAACGCTTTTAAAAATGTTTCGATTTCTACTGTTTCGTTATCATTGATATCAACACCGAGTTGGATACGACCCATCTCTTTGATTGCATCTGTGAGTGTTGTCATTTGACCGTTGTGGAAATAAGGTGCGGTTTGTGTCACATTACGTAATGTCGGTACACGTACCATCCCGTTTTTATCCCCTTTGAAATCGCCTACGTTCATGTGTTTATACGGAGCGACCACACCGAAAGCTTGCATTGTTCCGCCAAGTGCGATGTCGTTATGACAGGTAGCACACCCTTTGGTAATAAAGGTTTTAAGCCCTTTTTGCTCTGTAGCTGTAAGTGCGTTTTTCTTTCCGTTCAAGAAATCATCGTAGCGTGATGGAGTTACTAATGTACGTTCAAACACGGCGATGGTATCAGCGATTTTTTCAAACGTAATTTTGACATCTTTGCCGTACGCTTTTTGGAACAGTGTAACGTACTCAGGCATAGAGGTAACCACGCCGACTACGAAATCTTTCGGTGCTGCCATCTCAGGTCCTGCTTGAATCGGCCCTTGGGCTTGGTCTTCGAGATGCGGAGAGCGTCCGTCCCAAAATTGTTGGCTATAAAATACAGCATTATAAACCGTCGGTGAACTCAAATGGTGTGGATTAGCAGTCCATTTATGCCCGATAGCAGCAGCCATGCCGTCTGTTCCGCCAATGGCAAGATTGTGACAGCTGTTACAGCTAATCAAGCCGCTTTTAGAGAGACGCGGTTCAAAATAAAGCATTTTTCCCAATTCTACTTTTGCGGCAGTGGTTGGGTTTTTAGGGTTAGAGGTGAGTTTTTCGAGAGCTTTTATGTTCGATGGAATCGGTTTTAAACCGGCTGTTTTAGCGTCATCGATGAGGGATGCTCCCATAAGTGATGTGGCAACTATTGCTGATAAAATGAATGTTTTCATAGGTGAATCCTTGCGGTAATTGGATTGGAATGAAAATTGTAGCACAATAACCTAAAGGAAAATTTTTATCCTTTAATTAATTACCAACTCCTGTAATACGGTTTGACGTTTAGTCGTTTCTAATCGTCGGCATCCCATCTCGAACGCACCCGATTCCCCTATCAAAATACACTGTTTTTTTGCCCGTGTGATAGCGGTATAGAGGAGTTTGGTATTGAGCATGATGAGATGGGAAAAACTCATCACCACCACCACATTCTCATACTCCATCCCCTGTACTTTATGAATGCTGAGTGCATACGAGAGGTCGAGCAAATCCCGTATCCCCTCGGTCGTATAGTGGACAATAAGCTCTTCATTAGGATAAAAGACACTTAAGCTTTCCTCTTCTTCATCGATTTTAAAAAGGAGTCCGCACATACCGTTGAAGACACGTCGCTCATGCGAATCGGCTCCCTCTTTAAACTCATCGGTAGTATGGGTGGGCATGTTCTCGTTTCGGATATGGACTACTTTATCAAAAAGGCGGAACTCCCCACGGTGGGTTTTTATCTTTTTTTTGGGGTTGGGGTTGAAATACTCTTGGAGAAGGATATTGAGATTATCGACACCCAGTGCATGACCTCTCATCGGGGTGATGACTTGAAAATGGTTGAGATACTCTTTGGTCCGTTTGGACTCCAAATACTCTCGTGAGGTGGATAAAAATTGTAGCGTATAGGTAGCGATTTGGGCGAGGATATTGTGAGCATTGGAGTGTACAACGTCACTAAAATCATCATTACTCATACTTTGTTTGAGAGCATAGCGGTTGGGGATATCGACCGCTTCAAAGGTAAAATCTTCATACACTTCGCGGTATTGCGGGATGAGCCCTTGGCGGATGTCATTGGCAATAATCGCGATGGCTTGATCGGAGCGTTGACGGTAGATATGGGTGAGGGTTACTTTTGGGGCGATATTGAGGGAGATGAAATCGCTTAATGGACTCCCCGCACCGATAGGGGGGAGTTGGGCATCATCGCCGACGATAATGATGGTGGCTTGAGAATCGATTTTCGAGAGGAGGCGTGCAAAGAGGGTAGAGTTAATCATAGAGGCTTCATCGATGAGGACTACGTTGTAGGGCATCGCATCTTGGGATTCGTATTTGACCAACAGGCTTTGGATGGTTGCGCTCTCATAACCGCTTCGCTCACGTATCCGTTGTGACGCGATACCGCTGAGGGCGCAGGTGATGATGCTTTCTCTAGGGGTTTTAGTAGAGAGAAGCTCCAAAAGGGCTTTGGCTGTTGTACTTTTCCCCGTCCCCGCATATCCGACGAGGAGGAGCACTTTTATCCCGCTATTGATAAGTTCCAACGCTTCACGTTGTTGTTCTCCGAGATGTAACTCATGCTCTTTGAGAAACGGCTCAAGATCACTTAGTATTACTCCATCGTTGTTTTTAGAGCGTTTTTTGAGGGTATCGAGTAAAAACTTTTCAGCCTCATAGATTCTATCCAGCGCGAGTTTGCCACTGGTGAGGATAACGATACTCCCCTCATGTATACGATCATCCAGTGCCTCTTCGTAGGAGCGTTGATCACCCAGATTGACGAGGATTTCGAGTTTGGAAAATAGGGTCTCTTTCTCGATACAGCTGTTCCCCTCTGAGTCGCAATATTCTGCTAGTACAAACTCCATCGCTGCGCCGATACGTCGTGGATCGGTGGGGGAGAGTTTCATGTTGAGGGCGATCTCATCGGCTTTTTTAAATCCGATTCCATTAATCCGCATGAGCCCATAAGGATTTCGTTTAATCGCTTCGATGGGGTCATTCACCTCTTTGAGTGCCGTGGCGATGAGACGAAGCAGTGCAGGGGTGACGCCATAAGGGGCTAAAAATTCCCCCAATGCTCTCATGGAGCGAAATTGTTTCCACCCGTTTTTGAGACGCTCCAGCCGTTTTTCATTCATCCCTTTGACATCGAGAAGTTTTTCAACATCGTTCTCTAAAATCTCTATCAACCCCTCTTGGGAATATTTTTCGATCAGATCGGCGGTGAGTTTTTTCGTAAACCCTTTGACGACGCGATTAAGAAAAAAGAAGAGGGGATTTTGATTGACATTGAGAGATTCTGCTTTGAAGGTTTTGCCGTAGTTTTTATGAATTTCCCATGATCCTTTGAGGGTGATAGCGGCGTCTTTGAGATGCTCTACGTCACTCTCATGATAATGAGCACTGATTTTTTCTCCGCTTTTAAGGGAAGCGATAAAAAAACCGCCGTTTTCATAAATGATTTTGTCGATTTGCCCGATAAGTGTTTGCATCCTAGAAGTGTAACGTTATGACAAATGAGGTGCTATTTTTATTACAAATTGACATATTTTTGTGAGTTATCCTCGAACCCGTTGAATCCGTGCCTCTTCTTGTGATTTATACAACTCCGCACACCCTTTGGCGAGTTCACGGATTTTGAGGATGTAATTTGCCCGTTCAGTGACTGAAATCGCTTTGCGCGCATCGAGAGTATTAAACGTATGGGACGCCATCATACACAGATCATACGCGGGGAGGGGAAGCTCTGCTTCAAGACACCGTTTACACTCGGCGGCTTTAGCTTCAAACTCGGCAAAGAGCATTGCGGTATCGGCGATTTCGAAATTGTATTTACTAAACTCGATTTCACCCTCTTTATGGATATCACGGTAGAGGGTTTTTCCGAATTTGTTTTCACTCCAGACGATATCAAACACCGTATCAACTCCTTGGAGATACATTGCCAGACGCTCTGTACCGTAGGTGATTTCAACAGCGACCGGATCACACGTCACTCCGCCCACTTGCTGAAAATAGGTGAACTGTGTCACTTCCATACCATTCAGCCACACTTCCCAGCCCAGACCCCATGCTCCGAGGGTTGGAGATTCCCAGTTGTCTTCGACGAAGCGGATATCATGGTCTTTGAGGTTTAAACCGAGGTATTCTAAACTTTTGAGATAGAGTTCTTGGATATTTTCAGGGCTTGGCTTGATGAGAACCTGAAACTGATAGTAGCTCCCTAGACGGTTTGGATTCTCACCGTAACGTCCATCAGTCGGGCGACGACTAGGAGCAACGTAGGCAACCGACCACGGTTGTGAATCGAGTGAACGCAAAAAGGTTGCCGGATGAAATGTCCCTGCACCCGCAGCAATGTCATAAGGTTGTACTATGGCACACCCTTGGTCGTTCCAAAATTGTTGAAGTTTTAAAAGCATATCGCCGAAAGTAATCATGAAAATTTCCCGTAAAAAAAGTGGTGTATTATAGCCAAAAACTTCTTATGCCTTTCGTCATTCCCGCGAAGGCGGAATCCAACTTTGTCATATGGGAATCACTACACGAACAGTTTTGATTCAACAAAGTGTATCATCTTCTGACTCACCCCAACTTGTTGTGCAAATTTCGACCATTGCGCTACCGATGTATGAACTTCATTACAGATACTAACTCCGTTTTTGAGTCGATGTTTTTTTGCGAGTGCTAAAAGATGTTCTTTGGTAGGATTTTTTCCCTCACCCGCAACCATCGTACTATGCTCACCGCCTGGTCCACTGGAGAGGGTGACATCATAGATCGGTGAAAACTTCCACGCTCCTCTCTCATCCATGAGAAACGAGAAATTCTTGGCATGATCATCACGATTGTGGGCAAAGAGGTTGAAGCACGCGAGGCGAAAAACTTTCTCTTGCTCTTGGATATTTTTGGTGAGATGCAGACTTAACGAGAGCAAATCATCATAATCCAGAGAGGGAAACCTGAAATCACTATGGACTAATCCTGCCACCGAGTGGACATGAACACGTGCATCACCGATCCGATCAAATCGTTCACAAGCGAAATAGTTCCCCTTTTTCCCTTCCAAAAGAGCCGTTTTTGGCATCTCCAACCCCGCCTCTTTCGCCATCAGCGAATAGGCATACTCGATAGCTCCGATTTCAGGATGATCTGTCCCGGAGGCAAATTTAACCATCCAATGGCTATACCCCTCTCTGAGCGGTTGCGACCCGTGGATAATCTCTTTGTGATCATCGTTGAGTTGTATCATCGCTTTGGGACGCGCCCCTGCGGATGAGCCGTTGAGAATCAAAAGTTCATCCACTAAATCCTCACTGCTTCCTGCTAAAATCTCTTGGGAATGAAGTGCCAAATGATCGAGTACGATGGTATCCACAGAGGGATTTTCGATCTCGTGAAAAGGTTCGTAGCCGAGTGCCCCCATTCCGTAGTTTCCGACATACCCCAGCCGATCCAGCGGTGTCAAATCGCGTGCATGAACACCCAACCGCATCAAATGCCTATCCATGAGTAACCGTCCCCAACCATCAGGCAATGAGTCATTAAACACCCCCCACAGCCCCTCAAACGTATTGTCATCGCAACGCATAACCCCTGCTTTGAGGGATAGTTTATAGGGAGATATTTCGATACCTGTTTGGAGAAACGCTTGGTCATACTCGAAATAGATTTTCCGATCTTTGTAGGCGAGGGTTCCTACTTTTTGTTTTTGAGTGGTATTTAGGTGGACGGTGAGTTTGGGGGTAAATACACTCATCCTAATACCTCTTCCAAGCTCCCATAAACCTTCTCTTTTGGTGTACAAACCCCCTCAAAATCCCCCAAACATTCCAAAATAAATGCCAGTTTGAGAAGTGAATCTAGGGAAATATCTCCGCTGTGTTCGAACCGTTTGAGTGAGCCTAAGCTCACCCCTGAACGGAGTGAGAGTTCTTTTTGGGTGTAGCCTAAGGTGCGTCGTCGATCTTTAAATTTGGTTCTGAGTTCTTCGATAATATGGTGAGGTTCTTTTGGTAAAAAGGATAACATATTAGCCCTTTTGCAATGATATTAACCATTATAGCTAATATTTTATCTTTTTATTTACTGATGTTATGCACTTTATCGAAAGTGGGGCTTTAGCCCCGCAAAAAGCTTCTTTTGTTCTACAAGCAACTATGCGAGGCTAAAGCCTCACTTCCAAAAATAGCATTTTACATGCAAATTTTACAAAATAAAATAGATGTGTAAGGGCAGTTTTAATCCATCTTACAAACAATATCACCAATTTCTCTGCCCAGTGAAGAAGCGACGACAGAGCATTTAACTTTGAGTAAAAAACAGATATTTTTACGACGTAGCGGAGTCATACACTCATAATTTCCCATCCCTTTAGCGATAATCACATCAGCACTGTCAAAGAGTTCTTGGGACTCGGGTGAAGCCAACTCATAGACAAATCCGGGAGTAGGGACACCGCTATCGATTAGAGTACAGACGTCGTCTATTTTGGCTTCCAATGCCTCTTTCATTGTGACATCATTAATGATGACATTGCCTCGCACCATATAGGTGATGTCGAGGTTTGGAAAGAGTTTTGAGAGATGTTCTATAGCGAGTTTATCGAACAGATGTTCCCCTGTATTATCGCCGATGTAGAGTAATGTTTGAGCATTATGCAACTGATGAGAAAGTTTTGGAGAATCATCGTGAGCAAAAGGTGTTTTATAAACAGAGGTGATGGCATCGTGCAAATCAAAACTCACTTCGGCGGCGAGATCGATTACATTTCCCACTACAGCGGTTTTGAGGAGTGCGATAAACGGATCATAGGAGTTTTGGATTGATTCGGTACAAAAAGGGAGATAGTGCGAGGCTTGTTCAGATGCATGGGCTTTTTGCTCATCATAGAGATCATCTTTTTGGGCAAATAGTGCCATTTGCTCATATAGCGGTGCAGCGATTACAGGGGGTGAGAGGGTAAAATCAGCACTAAAAAGTTCACTCTCCACGTACTGGGTAATCGTTTTGGTTAATACTTCATTTGCCCTAATAGCTTCACAAACACGGCGACTTTGACCTGCGATGCACTGGATACACTCAGGTTGTATGGTCATCGATCACTTTACCCCACATGAGTTTGTATTTACGGCGCATAAATTCAACTTCTTGTTGAGAGAGTTTGAGTTGTTCGGTGAGTGTTGCGATGGTGCGGCGGTCTTCATCGTAGAGCTCTTGAAGTGAACCCAGTGCCTCTTTGAGAAACATATTTTCGTTTTTAATCGACTCTATCGTCTCTTCTTTAGCGGTAAGAACTTTTTCATGGAGATTGATGATAGTGCCGATTGTTTTTTCGACAAAATTAGCACCCACGATAATATCGCTTCCAGAAGCATTAAGCTCTTGGAGGGTTGCAGGGACAATCCCAGCCATTATATTGGAAGCATCGACGAGAACTTCTCCATCGTCGATAGTCGTCGAGAGTTTCCCTCTCATGATTAATGCTTCAACCTCTTCTTTATCCACTTCTGCCAAACGGGCGTATTCGTTGATGCTCATCCATTGTCCTTGCATAGGTTACCCTTTGATTAATTATGGATTGATAGCAATAAGTATACCTAAATTATAAAATCGTCTCGATTTCCAGTGAATCCATCTCCACTTTTTTCGCTTTAGCGATGCGATCCTCTTCGAGTTTCATACGAAGTTCACTATTTTCCAATGCCAAGATTTGCATTGCAAGATAGGCCGCATTCACCGCTCCCGCTTTACCCAAAGCAACGGTAGCAACCGGCATACCCGATGGCATTTGAACAGTTGAGAGCATTGCATCCATACCATCCATAGCACCACCTTTCATGGGAACACCGATAATCGGTTTGACTGTTTTAGAAGCGAGTACCCCCGCTAAATGGGCTGCCATTCCCGCTGCTGCGATAAACACTTGCGCCCCTTTGGCTTCTGCTGTTATGATGTACTCTTTGGTACGTTCAGGGCTTCGATGTGCTGATGAGATGATAAGTTCGTACTGAACCCCAAACTCTTCAAACGTATCCGAACATGCTTTCATAATCTCATAATCACTTTTGCTTCCCATAATAATTGATACGAATTTCATTTTTTGCTCCTTTGGTTTTGTAATTAATACCCGTCATTCCCGCGTAGGCGGGAATCCAGCTTTTTTTGGGATGGATCCCCGGGTCAAGCCCGAGGATGACGATGGTGTGTTAACATTTCGTGACCATCCCCATATCCTCCGTAGCAGGGATACGAAAAAAGGTAAAGTGAGGCAGAGCGCATGGCAATCTAAAACGGTTCAAATTCCCACTGTGCACCTGATCCCATACTTTTCCACCCTCAGCGAGAAGTTGTTTAAAAATAATAACCCATTGACCCTCACATTTCTCTACCGTTCCAATCTCATTATCACATGGGTATAAGAGTGACTCATCGGGTACGACGAGTTCCATTACGTCATCAGGAAACGTTTTGTATTTACACTCAAAAAACTCACCCGACTCATCGACCATACCACTTACCTGATGGGTTCCCATCATCATCGTAAAATCGAGATTTTGGGTATCGTGCTTCTCAAACGGGCGATTGATGAGATAGGCATCGGTAAAACCCCGATTTTGCATCGTATTTAGCTCACGTTGATAAACATCTCCATCAAAATGATTGCTATAATAATCATCGATTGCTTTTCGATAGGTTTTGGCAGTAATCGCCGCATAATACGGAGCTTTTGTCCGTCCCTCGATTTTAACCGAATCGACTGCACCGCTCTCTAAAATCTCTTTCATGTGTGAAGCGAGATTGAGATCTTTGGAGTTCATGATATAGGTTCCGACACCCTCATCTTCGACGAGTTTGAAAAGGGTTCCTGTTTCAGGATTTGCCGCATACATCTCATAGGGGAACCTGCAATCATTGGCACAGCTTCCACGGTTGGGGACACGACCGCTTTGGAGTGTAGAGATCAAACACCGTCCACTGTAGGCAAAACACATTGAACCATGGATGAACACTTCGATTTCCAAATCGGGGAGCTCTTTTTTAATCTCTTTTAAATCTTTAAGTGAAATCTCTCGTGCCGCGATAATACGACGCGCTCCCATATCGTAGTACACTTGTGCATCGAGGACATTCATGACATTGGCTTGAGTCGAGAGATGGAGTGGAATCTGCGGTGCGATTTGGTGAGCGAGTTTGAGCACACCGGGAGTTGCAACGATAAACGCATCGGGTTCTAGTGATGCCATGGTCGCAATATGTTCTTTTAGCAGTTTGAGTTGAGAATTAAAAGGGAATCCGTTGATGGTGACATAGACCTTTCGTCCACGCTCATGGGCATAATCAATCCCCTCTTTGAAGCTTTCCAAATCGAACTCTTTGCCGGAGCGGATACGGAGCGAAAAGTGGCTTACTCCGCCATAGACGGCATCTGCACCGTAATCAATAGCAATTTTGAGTTTTTCTAAATTCCCCGCAGGGGAGAGGAGTTCCACTTTTTTCAAAAGCCTATGTCTCGATTCTTCTTAGTTTTGGGGAATTTTAGCGAAAATCTCTTATTTTTGCCCAAAAGAAGCCAGCAATGCTTCGATATCATCACTGCTTACAACATTTTCAGTAGTAGTGTCTCCATGAATATGAACGGCAGAACTTACCCGCTTAGCATCATCAATTTTACCGGAGAAGAGGTGATTCATATAGGTAGAGAGTGCGCGCATAACGTTAATAACCCTCTCAATTTTTTGGCGATGAATATCTTGGTATTGCATAATATCCATAATATTCATAATCGTATCACCACCATCTTGGAGAATTTGCATAATGGCATCGAGATGCTCTTTTGCCTCTTTGTTTTGGGTGAGTTGCTCACCAAATGCTTCTACGTGAGGAAATTTTGCATGAAGAGTTGTAAAGAGGGCAATATTAGAATCAATAATAGCTTTTGTTTTTTTAATAGACTTTTCACCATCCCCTAAATCGTTACTAATTCCTTCGATAAGATCAAAAATTTCAGAGGCTTTTTGCTCACTCTCTTTGGTAACGTCATCGAGTTGATGAACCATTTTATTATCATCAGTCGGTGGCGGTGGTGGCCAGCTGTGAAGTGCTGAAACACGGTAAGCCGCAGCTTCATCATTATTTTCTTCTTCCACATTATTAGTCTCTTCAGATTGTGTATCAAAATCTTCAGAATCATCCAACATCTCTTCGGTCTCATTAACCTCATTAAGATCTAAATCTTCATTCATTAACGCATCAAGCTCTTCTTGTGTCATAAGTGGTAACCTCGTCAAAAAATTGCACTATAATATCATTAAAATGATTATTTTCAAGAAGGGAAATCATGAAAGTTGATTTGCATAACCATACGACACTGTGCAACCATGCTACAGGGAGTGTAGATGAGTATGTAGAAGCGGCGATTGAATCGGGTACAGAGTATTTCGGATTTTCCGATCATGCTCCGATGAGGTATGATTTAGAGTATCGGATGAATTTCGATCAGATGGATTTGTATGAATCGTGGGTTCGTAATGCGAGCGAAAAATATCAAGAGAAAATTACAGTTCTCTTAGGGTATGAGGTAGATTATATTCCAGGTTACGTAGACGAGAGAGTATTAAATCGACCTTGCGATTATCTTATAGGGAGTGTCCATTTTATCGATGAATGGGGGTTTGATAATCCAGAGTACATTCACCGCTATCAGGGGATGGATATGGACGCGATCTATATCCGCTATTTTGATTTGGTAGAACAGATGGCTTTGAGTGGTCAGTTTGATATTGTCGGACATTTTGATTTACTGAAAGTCTTTAATTTTTTCCCGAAAAGCGATATACGGTTGTTGGCACAAAAAGCCCTCAAAGTGATTAAAAAAGCCGATATGGCAATAGAGCTTAATGTTGCGGGTCTTCGTAAACCGGTAGCAGAAGCCTACCCCTCTTCCTATCTACTTGAAGCGATTGCCGAACTCGAAATACCCATTACTTTTGGTTCCGATGCACACAGACCTGATCAAGTTGGGATGTTCAGTGGAGAAATCGAAACACTTGCAAAAAAATTTGGATACCGAGAATGTGCCACGTATCGCAACAGAGAACGGCAAATGATTAAATTTTAGGCAATTTACATTTTTACAATTAATATTAATTTGCTATACTGTTTACAATTTTATTTTTTGAGGTGAAATGTATGGGTAAATTTGTAAATAACGTAGAAGAGTTCTTTACATTTTGTAAAGAAAATGATGTTCAATTTGTAGATTTTAGATTTACAGACATTAAAGGTGCATGGCATCATGTTTCATACAGAATGAGTGCGGTTAATGCGGGTCATTTTGAGGGTGGTTTACCATTTGACGGTTCTTCCATCGATGCATGGCAACCAATTAATAAATCAGATATGTTGCTTATCCCTGATGCTGGTTCGGCGTTTATGGATCCTTTTACTGCTGATCCAACCGTTATTGTTTTCTGTGACGTTTATGATATTTATAAAAAACAACCATATGAGAGATGTCCACGTTCAATTGCAAAAGCAGCACTTAAACACGCTGAATCTTTAGGTATTGCCGATGCTGCTTACTTCGGTCCTGAAAATGAATTCTTTATGTTCGATTCCGTCACTTTCATTGATAATATCAATGAAGCAGGTTATAAAGTTGATACGGAAGAGGGTGGCTGGAATTCAAATAACCCATATCCTGATGGTTTCAACTCAGGTCACAGACCTGGGACAAAAGGTGGTTACTTTCCAGCAGCACCAACCGATTCTGGAGTAGATATCCGTGCTGAAATGATGCAAGTGATGGAGCAAGTTGGTCTTGAAGTAGTTCTTGGTCACCACGAAGTTGCTCAAGGTCAACATGAAATCGGTGTTGTATTCTCAGACATCATCGGTGCAGCGGATAACGTTCAAAAATACAAATACGTTGTAAAAATGGTTGCTCACCTTAATGGTAAAACTGCTACATTTATGCCTAAACCAATGTTTGGTGACAACGGTAACGGTATGCACGTTCACCAATCACTATGGAAAGAGGGTAAGAACCTTTTCTATAAAGAGGGTAACTACGCTAATATCTCTGAAATGGGTCTTAACTATGTTGGCGGTATCTTTAAACATGCTCGCGCGGTTGCTGCATTTACAAATCCAACAACGAACTCATACAAACGTTTGCTCCCAGGATTTGAAGCACCAAGCGTTCTAACATACTCTTCTCAAAACCGCTCAGCTAGCTGCCGTATTCCATACGGTGCAGGCGAAAAAGCGACTCGTATTGAGATGCGTTTCCCTGACTCTACTGCTTGTCCATACCTTGCATTTGCAACGATGATGATGGCGGGACTTGATGGTATCATCAATAAAGAGATTCCAATCGGTCCAATGGATGAAGATTTATATGAACTCTCTTTGGACGAAATCCGTGAAAAAGGTATTCCTCAAATGCCTCACACGCTTCGTGGTTCACTCGAAGCACTTATCCGTGATAATGATTTCTTGAAACCGGTATTTACCGATGAGTTCTTGGAAGCATACCGACATTACCGCTTTGAGCGTGATGTATGGCCAGATGAAGGTCGTCCAACAGCTTACGAGTTTAAAACTACCTATTCTTGCTAATAACTCCATCTGTCATTCCCGCGTAGGCGGGAATCCAGCCTCTTTCTATTACAAAACAATATTAAATCCAAATAACTTTTATATTTTCTAGTTCTACTCTTTATTCTTTAATTGGCGTGCAATTACTTATTCTCGCACTTCTAAGTGGTAAGATTTACCCGCCTGTGCGGGCGAAGTGCCCGTAAGGGTGAATGACGGAGAGATGAATATAGGGGTAAAGATTATTCTGTAGGAAGCTGTGGGCCTGCAGCAGAGTAATCAAATCCGCTTTGACCATCGGTATATTTATGGAAATTTTTGATAAAAAGAGAGGCGAGGTGATCGCGTTGTACGAGATAAGCGTCACGATCTGCCCACGCATTGCGTGGATTGAGAATCGCTGAATCGACACCTTTGAGTGTTTTTGGGATATTAAAACGGAAAGTATTGGTCGCTTCAAACTCACTCTCATGGATGGAGCCATCTAAAATAGCATGGATACATCCACGGGTATCTTTGATAGACATACGTCTACCGACACCGTATCCGCCACCCGTCCATCCCGTGTTGACGAGATAAACGTTGACATTGTATTTATCGATTTTCTCTCCGAGCAATTTTGCGTATACGGTTGGATGAAGTGGCAAGAAAGCTTCTCCAAAACATGCACTAAAGGTTGCAACAGGTTCGGTGATTCCACGCTCAGTCCCTGCAACTTTCGCGGTATAACCACTAAGGAAATAGTACATTGCCTGCTCTTTAGAGAGTTTACTCACCGGAGGTAATACCCCAAATGCATCGGCAGAGAGGAAAATAATATTTTTCGGATGATCCGCCATAAGTGATGGCTGATGGTTATCGATAAATTCGATTGGATAAGAGACACGGGTATTTTCTGTTTTTGAACCGTTGCTGTAGTCAACATTCCCCTCGCTATCAACAACAACGTTTTCGAGAAGCGCACCGCGACGAATAGCTCCATAAATCTCAGGCTCACTGGAAGGATCGAGGTTGATTACTTTTGCGTAACACCCTCCCTCGAAGTTAAATACACCATCATCATCCCATCCGTGCTCATCATCACCGATGAGTGCACGTAAGGGATCTGTAGAGAGGGTAGTTTTTCCCGTTCCGCTCAGACCGAAGAAAAGACAGGTATCTCCATCAGCTCCGACATTGGCAGAACAGTGCATTGGAAGTTTCCCTTCCAACGGCAGCCAGTAGTTCATCATCGAAAAAATTCCTTTTTTCATCTCTCCGCCATACCACGTACCACCGATAATTGCGATGTTGGCTTCGACGTTAAAGAGGACGAATACTTCTGAATTCAAACCGTGTTCTTTGTATTTGTCATTCACTGCTTTACATGCATTGAGGACGGTAAAAGTAGGTTTAAAGGTTTCGAGTTCATTTACGGTAGGACGGATAAACATATTAGTGACAAAATGGGATTGCCATGCGATTTCGGAGACAAAACGGACAGCTCTTTTACTCGCAGGAGATGAGCCGCAAAATACATCGGTAACATAAAGATCTTTATTGGAGAGTTGCTCTTGTGCTAGGATGAGAAGCTCATCGAAAATTGCGCCATCGATTTTATGGTTAACATCACCCCATGCGATGTATTTATTAGAGGGGTCAGTGTTAACAAAATATTTATCTTTCGGGCTACGTCCGGTAAAGATACCGGTATCAACAGTAGTCGCACCGCTACTGGTCATGACGCACTCACCATTACGGAGTTCATGCTCTATCAACTCATCAAAACTCAAATTATGAAAAATAGTTTGAGTGTTTTTTATCCCTAATGCACTAATTTCTGTAGTATTCATTCTCTCTTCACCTTTAAAGCTCTTCAACATTGTGAGGCGAATTATACGCCTTTAAATTATAAATGAGAATTAAAGTGAGCAATTATTGGTAAAAGAGTAAACAATATATTCATACAGTAGTATTAATAATACAAATATTATCATTATTAGTCGATTGATAGCTACACTGTGTTAAAATCCATTATATGAATTATATATTGTATACAAGGTACTATCTGATTCTTTTATAAAAAAGAAAATTTTCTACAGAAGGATTAATTTGATCAAAAACATTAGTGATTATGTCTATAAAAATTTCTTAAATAGCCATAGTTTTTATCTTATCATAACATTTTTGATGTTGGAAATTTATCTTTTCCCCCTCTATTTTTTCGGACAGGATTGTCAAATAAAAAGTTTTGATAATCTTGATATTGTTTTTCCAGTTTTAAAAACATTGGTTTCGAGTGGGTTGATTTTTGCCCCATCAGATACAATTGTCCCTAATATGATGGGGGGATTACCACGTCTTGTGTATGGGACAGAATTTAATGTTTATCTTTGGCTTTTTTACTTCTTTCCCCCTTTTATTGCCTATACGATTAATGAAACTCTAATTCATTTTAGTGCGTTTGCGAGCATGTGGATACTATTAAACCGTTATTTCGTTCCCCAACATCATCATTACCGATTGTTGATTATTTATGGTGCATCCATTATGTTTGCATTGGCACCTTTTTACACAGGAGCAGGATTAAGTGTCCCTTCGATACCGTTAGCCCTTTTTGTATTTTTAAATATACGCAATAATATTCAGCGCTGGTATGATTGGCTTTTTATTGTTCTTATACCCTTTTATAGTAGCTTGGTACTAGCCTATTTTTTCGTTCTTTTGTTGGCGAGTTGGGTATGGGTATACGATATTATTCGCAACCGTTCTATTAATTGGTATTATTTCGGAGCATTAGCACTAATGTCGCTTATGTTTGTATTGGTCGAATATCGTCTTTTTTACGATACCTTTTTTCAGCATCTTTTTATCTCCCATCGAACAGAATTTGCAATGTTTCAGGTAAATACTCTTTTTGAAACATATCGTAGTGCGCATCTGACGTTTCTTAACGGTACAATCGATATGGATACACGAGCATCTGCCGCTATCTTCCCTTTTGTAGTACTAGTTTTAGTATCAATGTTTATAAACAATAGGTTCTCATGGTATCTTTCATCGGTTATTATTGTTTCTTTTTTAGCTTGGATCTTTATTCCTAGATATGTTGAAGTGATTACTGGAAATCGTTATGTGATTCCCACGCTTTTAATACTCATTTTGGGTGCTATGGTATTTAAGCGACAGTATCGTACATTTGCAGCTACAGTTCTAATATTATTGATTTCAGCATTTTGGCATGGCTTTTGGTTCTATGAGGGGACGGGTAAACTTGCCCAAACTGTACATATTTTACGGGAGTTTAATTTTGCTCGTATGGCATTACTTCAGATGGTGGTTTGGGTAATAGCAGCAGCGCTTGGTTTTGTGATTATTAGCCGTAAAATTCGTTTTGCTCCTGTGTTGATTATGGGCGTAGTATTGTTTCACTCCTATGTTATGTTTAATATCCGACCCTTTAAAGCATCAAATTCTCCATTTACCTATCGAGCCTATTTTGCTGAGGATGTATTTACTAAAATTAAAAGGTATATTGATAAAGACCCCTCAACATATCGAGTAGGAAGTATCGGTTTCGAACCGGCTATTAGCATTTATAATGGACTGTATACCATTGATGGGTATATTACGAGTTATCCATTAGAATATAAACACCGTTTTTATGAGATTACAGAAAAAACGCTCTCTATGGACAAAGGTAATCGTGAGCTTTTTTTAGGGTGGGGGAGTAAATGTTATCTCTTTGATGGTGGAGAATCGAGTTTGTATTTCCGACCCGATGCCACCGTAAAAAAACTATCGCTCAATTTTGAAGCGTATAAAGCAATAGGGGGAGATTATCTCCTCTCTACGCACCGAATCGAAGAGTCACAAATGAAAAATTTAGTTTTTTTAGAGCAATTTAGTGGCAATGATACGTTTTGGAAATTTTATCTGTATCGGGTTGATGTAACCAAGCAATGAAAGATTTAGTAGAGCGAAAACGTTTTTGGTTTTTTATTAGTAGTATTACACTAACGCTCTATCTATTACCTTTGATACTGTATGGTGAGAGCAACTATATCCGCATCCACGATAATCTTGATATTACTGTCCCTATGTTAAATATTTTAGCTCATAGTGGAAAAATTTTTAGTGGTTCGATGGAGATTATCCCCAATATGATGGGGGGATTACCACGACTGGTCTATGGGAGTGAGTTTAATTATCTCCTTTGGTTGTTTTTCTTTTTTAAACCGTTTACAGCGTTGATTATTAATGAGATAATGATTCATATTGTGGCCTATGTAAGTATGATGGTATTGTTATCTCACCTATTGCGTAACGAAACGGTTGAGTATAAAACTATCGCTATTCACGGTGCATCTCTACTCTTTGCATTGACCCCATTTTTTACCACTACGGGATTGGGGGTTGCACTGCTCCCTTTTACCCTCTATTTTCTTTTGGTCATTCGATTAGATAAAGATCGATGGTTTCATTGGATTGGTTTGGGAGTTATCCCTTTTTTTAGTAATTTTGTACTGATTTATCTCTTTTTCTTAGTAACAGTGACACTGTTTTTTTCCATTCAAATGGTAATAAAAAAAGAGTTGAATCGAAAACTTTTGGGTGCTATCGGCATGATGGTAGTGCTATTTTTAGCGATTGAAACCCGTTTAGTGGTTGAGATGTTTGTTAATCATGGATTTATTTCCCATCGGAGTGAGTTTATCCGAAAAGCGGTTGATTTATGGGGTGCTTATAGCGGGGGGCAAAATGCATTTTTACACGGTCAAATCCATTCGATCAATCTCCAATTTTTGTATCTATTACCCCTTCTTCATGTAGCAATTATCCTGATGCTACTCAAAAATGAGTTATCTGTAAGGAGCTCTTGGGTCGCGATAGCCTTTTTTTCCCTTACGTTGTTTAGTGGTGTGTGGGAGACGGTGCTGATGTCGCAATATTATCTGATAAGCATGGTGGGATTCGTGATTATATCATTCCTCTATTTGAAACAATCTCGACTTTTTTTAGGACTTTTGGCATTTATTTTATGGAGCTCACTCTGGTATGGATTTTGGTATTATAAGGGGTGGATTGAGTTTTCACATGGGATAGCTCTACTGAACATGTTCGATTTTTCCCGTTTTGTTCTACTGTTGACACCGATATGGTATCTACTGTTTGCCCTTTCCTCTATTATAGTGCTAAAAAAAATACGATATGGGATTGTGATTGTAGCGTTAGTATCGCTGTTACAGCTCAACTATGCATTTGAATCGGCACAATTTTATAATAACCCTACCGGCTTAAACTATCAAAAATTTTACGATGAAAGAATGATGGGTGAGATAAAAGAGTACATCGGCTATCCCACGTCGAGTTATCGTGTAGCGAGTGTCGGTATTCCTCCTGCTGTCTCGCTCTATAACGATTTTTATACGCTCGATGGATATGTGGCAAATTATCCCCTCTCCTATAAACATCAGTTTGAAAAATTGGTCGAGAAAAGTTTTCCCTATTACCCAAATGGATACCATTTTATCCATAATTGGGGGAGCAAGTGTTATCTCATCGCCGGAAATTATGATTATGACGAGTACCAAAAGGGGTCAATCATAGATAATTTCCAATTTAACTCACAGCTTTTTTATCATTTGGGTGGGCGCTATCTCCTCTCAGGGTATAAGATCCGAAACAGTGCCGAAAATCACTTAATATTTCAAAAAGTATTTATCTCTCAACATGGGTATTGGAATATTTATCTTTATAAACTAGATAATATAAGCAAGTACTAATTAATAAAACATAATAATACAATTGAGGTTGCAAGTGTAACCAAAGGATTATTTAGATAGGAGGTGATTATGAAGCGTTCAGGGTTTACGATGATCGAGCTGATCTTCGTTATTGTTATTTTGGGTATTTTGGCAGCCGTTGCTATTCCACGTCTTGCGGCAACACGGGATGATGCGGCAGCAACGAAAGCATCGATGAATTTAGCGGCTTTTATCAGTGATATCGGTACATACTATACTTCAAGAGGTTCGTTGGATTTGACATCAGCGGCTACTAATGTGGATCTTGCTCAAGATGGGTGTTTTACAGCAACCGCAGTGGGCTCAACGGCGGTCTCTATCGCCTCATCGGGGACGACATTAGCGTGTACGACAGCCCATTCCATCGCGTCAAAAGCAGGGAATCTCGGGTTAAAAGATTTTGGCGGATCGAATGTGTCGTATTAATTAGGTTGGCTCAGCAATAATTAATCTAAAGTATTAAATAATACCATCAGAGTTACAAGTGTAACTACTTTAAACAATCCAAAGGAGTAAACCATGAAACGTTCAGGTTTTACTATGATCGAGTTAATCTTCGTTATCGTTATCTTAGGTATTTTGGCAGCAGTGGCTATCCCAAAACTAGCAGCAACTCGTGATGATGCAAAAGCAGCAAAAGCGGCACAAAACTTGGCAACCTATATCGCAGACGTTGGTTCATACTATACCTCAAAAGGTTCATTAGATTTGACATCAGCGGCTACCAATGTGGATCTTGGTCAAGATGCTTGTTTTGCAGCAAGTGCATCTGGAACAACAGGTATTACAGTTACATCAGGCGGTGCTAGTGCCTCTGAGCCAGGATGTCAAGCAGCTATCTCTATGGCGTCAAAAGCAGGGAATATTGGGGATAAAAACTTCGGTGGTTCAGGGGTAACTTTCTAAGTTATTCTTAACTCGTTTCCACTCTCCGGAGTGGGAATAAACCGTTATTATTGGATTGATTTTTGAGATTGCAAAGCAATCGTAAAACTCAGTGCATTAGGACAATTTATGATAAGAAGAACCGCTTTTACGATGATCGAGTTAGTATTTGTTATCGTAGTGTTGGGTATTTTAGCGGCTATTGCTGTTCCACGACTTGCTGCTACACGTGATGATGCCATGATAGCAAAAGGTAAAAGTGATGTCTCTGCTATCCGAGCTGCTATTGTAAGTGAACGCCAATCGAGACTTTTAAAAGGTGAAAGTAATTATATTTCAAAGCTAGATGGTAAAACAACTGGTGTGATTTTTGATGGTAACGATTCAACACACTCTTTATTACAGTACGGCATTACACCAGAGAGTGGAAAAGATGGAAAATGGAGCGGAAGCAATAACTCTTACACTTATCAAATATTAGGAAGCGGTGTAGCTTTTACTTATACTCCTGCAACAGGTTTATTTGATTGTGATCATACTGATTCAAATTGTGCACTGTTGGTACAATAACCGTTTTTTCACAATTGACTTATTATCAACTAGCCCTTTTGGGCTCTCCACTTGAATCTCTTACTTATCATTTCGATGTTTCTCTCACAATTGGTCTAAAGGTTTCTCTTACTCTGAGTAATCGAGAAACAGAAGGCGTTGTCCTCGCAGAAGTGGAAAAGCCTGACTTTAAAACCAATTCTATTTTAAATATTTTTTCGTTTGTTTATTCTGAATCTCAAATCAAGATAGCTCAGTTTATGGCGGAGTATTATGGATGTTCAGTTGGTGAGGCGTTAGGTCTATTTGTGCCGTTTGTAGACCCGCCCTCGTTCCCAAGCTCCAGCTTGGGAATGCAGACCAACCGTACACATTCCCAAGCTGGAGCTTGGGAACGAGAGGGGCGGGCATCCATCAATATTACTCTCTCTCCCACCCAAACTCAAGCCCTCGATTTTATCCGCTCTCACTCTGTCTCACTACTTTTCGGGGATACGGGTGCGGGAAAAAGTGAAATCTATATGCGACGTATGGATGAAAGTTTATCAGAACAAAAACGGTGCTTGTTATTGCTCCCAGAAATTTCTCTTACACCGCAAATGGAAAAACGGTTTTCGAGCCATTTTGGTGATGCGGTAGTATTATGGCACTCCAAGATGACTCCGAAGCAAAAAAAGGTGACACTGGAAAAAATCCACAATGGATCTGCTCATATTATCGTGGGTCCCCGTTCGGCACTCTTTTTACCGATAAAAGATTTGGGGCTTATTGTGGTGGACGAAGAGCACGATGAGAGTTATAAATCCTCTTCCAGACCCCGCTACCATGCGCGGGATATGGCGATTTATATGGGGACGCTTTTAAAAATTCCGGTTGTGTTGGGGAGTGCAACACCCTCACTGTCAAGTTATGCCAAATACCCCTTTTTCAGATTACGCGGGGGGTACTTCTCTTCAAAAAGAGAATTTATTTTTGAACCCTCCATCGAGACGTTAAGCCCATTTTTGGATGCAAAAATCAAATCCAACTACGATGCGGGGCATCAAGGAATCGTTTTTATCCCGACACGAGCTAATTTTAAGACGATGGTATGTGAGAGTTGCGGAACCATCATCGAGTGCCCGTTTTGCAGTGTGGGGATGAGTTTGCACCGTAATGCGCGCGCACTGAAATGTCACTACTGTAACTATACCGAAGTGCTTCCAAACCTCTGTCCGAAATGTCAAAGCAAATCGCTCACTACAACCCGTTTAGGGACAGCCGAAGCGGTGGAACATTTTACACACCATTTTTCGGATATGAAAATCCAGCAGTTTGATCGAGATGTGATTACGACCCAAAACAAACTTATCAAAGTGCTCGAAGCGTTTAATGCTAGAGAGATCGATTTGTTGGTGGGGACACAAATGCTCTCAAAAGGGCATGATTATCACGACATAGCATTAGCAGTGGTGATGGGGATTGATAATCTGTTAGCACAAAGCGATTATCGTTCACGTGAACGTGCACTCTCACTCCTCATCCAAATCGCAGGGCGGAGTGGACGAAAAAATGATTCTATCGTTATCGTCCAAAGTTGTAATGAATCATTTTTTAGACCGTTTTTAGAGGATTATGAACTCTTTTTAAAAGAGGAGCTCAAGCTTCGTGAGGGGCGGTATCCTCCCCATAAAAAACTAGCCCGTCTACTTTTCGCCCATAAAAACGGTGTAAAAGCAAAAACGGAGATGGAGAGGGCCGTGGGTGTATTGCAAACGGTTGGCTTAATCGATATTGTCGGATTCGGTGCTTCTCCTATCGAGAAAATAGCGGATAAATATCGGTTTCAGATTTTGCTCCGCAGTGATAAAGTGACCTCTTTAATCCGCGCTATTAAACATATCAAATCGCCGTTATGTGAAATCGATATGGATCCGATAGAGTTTACGTAACTTTCTTTTAACATCAAAATCGTTACAATCACCCCATGATAACACGATACCCAACCAAACAAATTTTTGTCGGAAATATCGCTATCGGCGGTGATGCCCCTATCTCGGTACAGTCGATGACCTATTCGCGTACTGCCGATATCGCCGCGACGGTCGAGCAGATTAATCGTCTCCATTTTGCCGGATGTGACATTGTCCGTGTTGCTGTCCCCGATGAAGAGGATGCGTATGCTCTCAAAGCGATTAAAGAGCAGATTTCTCTCCCCCTTGTCGCCGATATCCATTTTAACTATAAACTCGCCCTTATTGCGGCAGAGAGTGTGGATTGTATCCGATTTAATCCCGGAAATATTGGTGAAAAATCGCGTATTCGTGAGATAATCAAAGCGTGTTCTGAGCGCAATATCCCTGTCCGTATCGGTGTCAATGCGGGAAGTTTGGAAAAAGAGTTTGACCAACGCTACGGTGCCACGGCTGAGGGGATGGTCGCTTCAGCTGAGTATAACATCAAATATTTAGAAGATTTGGGATTTACCGATATCAAAGTCTCTCTCAAAGCGAGTGATGTACAGCGCACCGTCGAAGCGTATCGGATGTTACGTCCCAAAAATAACTATCCCTTTCATTTGGGTGTCACCGAAGCGGGGACGATTTTTCATGCGACGATTAAAAGTGCTATCGGGTTGGGGACACTGCTCTTAGAGGGGATAGGTGATACGATGCGCGTCTCCATCACGGGGGAACTCGAAGAGGAGATTAAAGTCGGTCGTGCGATTCTAAAAGACAGCGGGGTAGCCCGTGAGGGACCTAATATCATCTCCTGTCCGACGTGCGGACGGATTGAAGCTGATTTGGTGAGTGCGGTAAGTGTCATCGAAGAGCGGGTGAAGCATATCAAAAAACCGCTCGACCTCTCCGTAATGGGGTGTGTCGTCAATGCTATCGGAGAGGCGAAACATGCCGATGTTGCCATCGCATACGGCAAGGGTTCGGGTCTTGTCATGGTACGCGGTGAAGTGGTTGCACGGTTGGATGAAGACAAGCTGGTCGATAGATTTGTCGAAGAGGTCGAAAAAATGGCTGGAGAAGAGGATTAAGATATGGAAGAGTCTTTATACAATTTAGCGTTTGAGCGTTCGATATTAAGTTCTATCATTTTTGATCCTGCCCAGTTTGATGAGTTTGAAGCAGTTTTGAATGCTGAAGATTTTTATTTGGCTGCCCATCAAGAGATTTTTCGGGCGATGTTGAGTTTAGCTCATCGTGATCTCCCTATCGATGAAGAGTTTATCAAAAAAGAACTCAGTGCCAATCAAAAGTTTGATGAGCGGGTTTTGGTCGAGATTCTCACTGCTAATCCTATCTCCAATACCACGGCATACGTCCAAGAGATTAAAGATAAAGCGATTAAACGCCATCTATTGACCCTGACGACAGAGATTAAGCGGGTGACTCTCGAAGAGAATCTGTGTGGAAGTGATGTGGTCGATTTGGTGGAGAAAAAGCTCTATGAAATCACTCAAAATGCTCAATCAATCGATTTTAAAGATGCACCGTTGATTGCCGATGCAACGTTAGCCTATATCGAAGAGATGAAAGCGCGCGGAGATTCGGTATTGGTTGGGGTCGATACAGGGTATGCCGAACTCAATAAAATGACAACGGGATACGGCAAAGGGGATTTGGTAATCGTGGCGGCACGTCCTGCGATGGGGAAAACCTCGTTTGCTCTCAATATGGTTCAAAATCTCCTCGATAAAGGGAAAGGGGTAGCCTTTTTCTCCCTAGAGATGCCGGCAGAACAGCTGATGCTGAGATTGCTGAGTGTCCAAACTTCTATTCAGCTACAGCGTCTACGTGTAGGGGATATGAATCCGCAGGAGTATAAGCAGCTAAACGATGCGGTGGATAAGATGCGTCGCTCTAAACTTTTTGTCGATGATCACGGTTCGGTCAATATCCATCAGCTCCGTTCCAAACTCCGTAAACTCAAAAGTCGTCATCCTGAAATCGAAGTTGCCGTTATCGATTATCTCCAAATCATGAACGGGACGGGGGGAAAGGATCGTCACTTAGAGGTGAGTGAAATCTCACGAGGGTTAAAAATGCTCGCGCGTGAGCTTGAAATCCCTATTGTTGCCCTCTCTCAGCTCAACCGTGGGCTCGAATCACGTGCCGACAAACGTCCGATGCTCAGTGATATTCGTGAATCGGGTTCGATCGAGCAGGATGCCGACATCATCCTTTTTGTCTACCGTAATGATGTTTACCTCTACAAAGAGGAGAAAGAGCGGGAGAAAGAGGCGATAAATTCGGGTAAAGAGTTTATCTCTAAATACGTCGAAAAAGAGGAAGAGGAGGCCGAAATCATCATCGGTAAACAGCGTAACGGCCCGACTGGGCATGTGAAATTGATGTTCCAGAAGAAATTTACCCGTTTCGTCGATCGTCCGACATTTGGGGCGGCACAGATCGTCTATGAGACGGTCGATATGAAATCAGCCGTTATGAATCTCGATGATGAGAACGTCGGGAATATTTCGATGCCGATAATTTAGTCATTGCGAGTGCAACGAAGCAATCCATAAAATAGACTGCCACGGACAGAGTCCTCGCAGTGACGGAGGAAACGATGTCTAAACTTGAACGTGTTGATCTCTTCGACATTAAAAGTGGATCGATTTTTTTTATTTTTCTTCTGATAATCGCTTCCCTCTCCCTCTCGTATGAATATTATCAATTTACTAAATTTAAAACGTTTGATGATCCACTTGTTCGAGGTTTTGTTATTGATCAAGAGGTTCGCTTGATTTCGGATATACCGAAAACTTCTATGAAGCTTCGACTCGAAAACGGCTCAAGTGTTCGATGTGTACTTTCTCCGTATTTGCGTGATTTACGTGGACGTGAGGTGTTGCTTGAACTTCAGGTAGCTAAGGTCACTTTTTTGGATTATCTCAAAGGGTTTAGATCACGTGGTGTGATTGTCGAAGTCTATCCTGATCTGAGCCTCAAGGAGCAATGGTACCGTCGTATTGCATCGGCTCATGATGATCAACGTATGAAAGAGCTTTATGGAGCATTGTTTGTTGCAACGCCGATGTCCCAAGAGTTTCAATCCTTGGTCGGAGGCATGGGGCTTAGTGCCGTACTCTCGATTAGCGGATACCATTTTGGAATATTGAGTTTAGTAGCCTATTTTTTTCTTCGAACTCCATATCGTTGGGTACAAAATCGTTATTTTCCCTATCGACACGGGAATCGTGATTTGTTTTGGATAGTTGCGGGATTATTGTTTACGTATCTAAGTATTTTGGAGTTTAATCCGGCGATGATTCGCTCATTTGGGATGATTGTTGTGGGCTATCTCCTTTTTGATCGAGGGATAAAGATTATCTCATTTCAAACGTTATTGATAGCCATCGGTGTGCTAATCGCTTTTTTCCCAAGACTCTTTTTTTCGTTATCGTTTTGGTTCTCCTCTTTCGGTGTTCTCTCGATTTTTATTTTTATCCGCTACTATGAACACTGGAAACCTTGGCAGATTTTTTTAGCTCTCAATATTTGGTGTTATTTGGTTTTATTACCGATTTCACTGGCAATATTTGGGACATTTAGCTGGGCGCATTTGGGTTCGATTCCGATTAATCTGATTTTTAATCTCTATTATCCGAGTGTTTTAGTACTTCATTTAACGCCGTGGGGAGATCTATATGATTCGACATTGATAAAGATGTTTGAAGCAGGAGAAGTACGAAATGTAGTGATTCCGATGTGGATCGGAATAGGGAGTATCGTATTAGCCATAGGGGCGATGTGGCGTAAAGAGGCTTTTTGGGTGTTAGGTATTCTTGGTAGTGTTACGTTGGGAAGCGCGGTTTATCAGATAGCATAGTTTCATTCCGTATATGACAATAATCCATGAGACGTAAATCCATAAAAAGAAAAAAATGAGGGCAGAAAACGAGCCGTACATGGTTGCGTAGGTTTTGTTGTAGAAAACGTATTGGACAAAACTGTTTTTTGCTAATCCCCATACTATGGCTACAATAAACGAACTGATTGTAGCAGCTTTGGTGCTTACATTTGCATTAACGGCAATATGATAGATAATGAAAAAAATTCCCCACAGAAGTAAAAAAGGGAAAATAGAGAGGGCATGAAGGGCAATACCGCTAACATGTGCTACTAAATAGGCTTTTAAGCTCATTGAAGCGATTAGAACGATAGGGGTAAGGGTGATGAGGGTCCAGTAGGTAGTAATAGCATCCCAAAGGGCTCTTTTTGAAGTTTTAAAAATTTTACTGACGATGTGCTCAAAGTTTTGGAAAAAAAGGAGTGAAGAGACAATCATGGTCGAAAAACCGATAACTCCAAGTTGTACCGAATTTTGAAAAAAGGATTCAAGATAGCCTGCAACAGCAGCGGTCTGTACCGGCATCATATTTTCGAAAATAAAGATTTGGATTTTGGCGTATTGGTCTTGAAAAACCGGTACATTGGCAATAAGACTGAGGGAAATAATCAGTAATGGAACAACGGTAAAAATAGTATAAAAGCTAAGGCTCGATGCGTATACGGTGATTTCCCGATCAAAGAACATCAAGAAAATAAGGCGTATGTGACGTAAAGATGCTTTTATTTTTAAGTTCACACAAGACCCATTTTTGCTGGATTGAGAATATTGTTAGGGTCAAATGCCCGTTTGATGGATTGGAATAATGCCATCTCTTCAGGGGTAAATGCCATCGACATATAGGGTGCTTTGGCTAAACCAATACCGTGTTCGCCGCTGAGGGTACCACCCAAATCAATCGTCGCTTGGAACACTTCACGAATCGCTTCGTATCCGATTTTGACTTGCTCTGGATCTTTTCCATCGACCATAACGTTGGTATGGACGTTACCATCTCCCGTATGACCGAAGCAGGGGATATTGATATTGTATTTTTGTGCGATTGCATAAAACTTTTCGAGTAGTTCGGGAAGTGCTGAGCGGGGGACGGTAACATCTTCGTTGATTTTTTTAGAGCCATAAACAGAGAGCGATTGGCTGGCATTGCGTCGGGCAAACCATAAATCAGAGGCTTCTTGTTTATCCTGAGCTATTTTAAATTCGCTACACCCATTTTCATGAAAGACTTTTTGGATAAGTGAGAGTTGAAAATCGAGGTCTTGTTCAAGGTTTCCATCTACATCAGTAACCAAAATAGCACCAGCTTCCGTTGGTAGACCTTTGTGATAGACTTGCTCTACTGCACGGATTGTGAGATTATCCAAAAACTCCATAGCAACAGGTGTGACACCGCTTGCCATCGTTTTATAAACCGCTTTCATTGCAGTATGAACGGTTGGGAAAATACCCATTGCGGTTTTGGTCATTTTCGGTTTTGAGAGGAGTTTGAGGGTCACTTCGGTAGTAACGGCTAACGTCCCCTCAGAGGCGATTAAAATCCCCGCAATGTTATACCCTGCCACATCTTTGATGGTTCGTTTACCTGCTTTAATAATGTCACCATTAGGGAGGACTGCACGGATTGCCATGACATAATCTTTGGTAATACCGTATTTAGCGGCGCGCATTCCACCCGCATTTTCATTGACATTACCACCGATGGTAGAGTACTCTTGACTCGCAGGATCGGGCGGATAGAAAAGCCCAACTTCCTCAACTGCTTTTTGCAACTCCATATTCACAACACCCGGTTGGACGATAGCCACCATATTTTGCATATCAATTTCTAAGATTTTGTTCATATGTTTTTCAAAAGCGAGAACGATACCGCCTGATGAGGGGAGTGCCCCTCCTGTAAATCCGCTTCCTGCACCACGAGGAACAATAACGATACGATGTTCATTACAGTATTTTAATATGTCGCTGACATCTTGTTCATGGCGGGGGAACAAGACGGCATCAGGTTCAAATTTTTCACGTGTAGCATCATAGCTATACGCGATGAGGTGCGCTTTATCACTGTAAACGTTTTCGTTTCCGATTAATGTTTTAAAATATTCAAGTGCTTCTTTCGGAAACATGGTTTACTCCTTAAAATCAAAATGGCGTAATAGTGCACTTTTTTCGCCAAATTTTGCTTTGTAGAGTTCATATAATTCTTTATTTTTTGGGTTATTTAAAGCAATTTGTTCGAGATAATAAGGCTCATACGATTCGAGTTTAGAACTTCCCTCTCCCCACCACGCTGAACGTATTGTAGGGACTCGTGAATAAAAAGGGGTTTTTGATTCTTTGCCGATAGAGTTAGAAGAGAGAGTTTGAAGGAGAGAAAAGTTTTTGCAATCGAGAGTAAAGAGGGTCTCAGTAGTTTGAATATAGAGTAGCCCTACTGATCCAGCACTGCAAAAACGGTGAAAATCGGAGACAAGTGGAGTAGGATGTCCTTCATGGGAAAGGTACGTTGCGTATAAATCGGGATGAGTCCATTCGATATTGGGGATACTTTTACTCACTGCATTGTAAGTATCATCATTGGGTGCGATCAAAAGGCCGCGCCCATAATCAGAGGCTATAATCACTTCATCTTGAGCTTTTGGACTCCATTTACCATTTGGAAGGGAGTTTTGCCGAATCCCGTCATACTCTGAAAATATTATAAGGGCACGATTGGAAGGAGGTGTTGTTTGTGTTACACGTGCATTTGCAATAATAGCACTATGAGTTGTATCGAAATGACGCACGACAAAACCGCTCATACCTACTTTTAGTTCTGCTGATTCAATAGTTCCGTGATCTCCTTGTACATCCAGTAACGGTGTTGAAATCGAGGAAGCTTCAAGCGTCACTAGGGCTAGAAGTAATAAAAACCAAATGCGCATATGGGTAACCTTTATTTGAGAAAATATGGTGGATTATAGCTTATAGTCTCTTTGTAAACAGATTTTTTGCTATCATTTAAGACTCTTTTTGCAAAAAAATAGTTTTCAAGGATAATAATGGGTCGAATAGTTTTACTTTTATTGTTCCCCATTTTCCTCTTTGCATCCCACGTAGAACTTTTTAAATGGAATAACGGAGAGAGTTTTCTTACGTTTTTAGAGCGTAAAAAGCTCCCTCTCTCACTTTTTTATAATCTTGATAACGATGATAAAAAACTCACCGAAGATATCCCCTATACCGCTAACTGCCAAATGCTTGTCAGCTCAAAACATACTATGGATCAAATTTTAATCCCTGTTAATGATGAGTTGCAACTTCATATCTATTTAACCCCCAAGAAACGTTATGCTATGGATGTGATTCCGATTATTAGTGAAACCTATAAAGAGATTTTGTATACCGAAATCAGTACGGTTCCTTATGATGCGATTTTAAAGGCATCCGGATCGGCAAAATTGGCATCAAAGTTTGTAAAAATATTTAAAGGGCGGGTTGATTTTAAAAAAAATGTTAAACCCGGTGACCCAATAGTGATTGTATACGAACAAAAATACAGACTCTCTAAACCGTTTTCGATGCCTGAGGTAGCAGGGGCTATGGTAGAAATCGGTGGGGTAAAATATGCTTTGTATAAGCACAATGATGGACATTTTTACGATGCTAAAGGGGCACAAATCGAGAAATTACTATTTAAAATTCCGATCAAAAATCCCCGAATCACTTCGAATTTTTCCAAAAGTCGTTACCACCCAATACTGCATCGTTATCGTGCCCATTTGGGGGTTGACTTTGGAGCTCGCCCAGGGACACCGATTTTGGCAACGGGAGATGGCCGTGTTTGTTTCGAAGGATCCTATAACGGATATGGAAAAACAATTAAAATTCGCCATTCTAATGGTTTGGTTAGTTTGTATGCCCATCAAAAATCGTTTTGCAGTGGTATTCACAATGGCAGTAGTGTTAAACAAGGTGAAGTAATCGGTTATGTAGGTTCTTCAGGTCTCTCTTCAGGGCCACATCTCCATTTTGGAATGTATGATGGAAGTACAGCTATTAATCCTCTAGGCGTTATGAAGAAAACCACCGAAGGGTTTAGCGGTAAAGAGCAAAAGGTATTTGCAGCTATTCGTTCCAAATTGGATAGTGTTTTTAATGAAAAATTGAGAACAAAACCGAAAAAAGTCCCTTTTGTTGATTTCCAAAATATCTATTATGTCGATAAAGATACGTTTAGGGTAAAAGCATTTTAAGGGAGAAACTCCCGATGAAATCGGGAAAGAGAATCCTGAAATTTTGACGAAACATAAGGATTCCCCAAGAGGGGGAAGAGATTAGAATTTGTAACTCATAGCGATATTAAATGAGCGTCCAATACCTTGTAAAGGGGTGGTGTAGTTTGTTCCGTTATTAACTAAATCGACTCCGCCGAGTGGAAGAGCATATGCTTGATTAAATAAGTTAGTAACCGATAAATCCATATTTAGCTCTTTAGTCCAAGCATAACCAGTACGGAGATCAACCACTGCATATCCTGGGGTCATCGGCTCATTGCGAAGGGTATCAACTGAATCTTTTTTTGCTACGCTTTCGATGTCAATTCCATTGTTCCATGCACCGGAAACACGATCCAGTGAAACTTTAGCATGGAGTGGCATCATGTGGTAAAGTGATCCACCATTATCACGAAAACCTCGTGTATAGCTAAGGTTTCCTTTAAGGGTTCCTTTTCCATTGTTGCTGTTATCCCATAATGTTGTGTATCCTGAAAGATCAGTACCAAACAAGTGTGCATCGGTATTTACGAATTGAAAATAACTACGTTTCGTGACACCTGAACCAGTCGATGTAAGAAGTTTAATATCAACATAATCACTTACTTTGGTGTAGTAAGGGGTTAGTTTTAGCCCCCATTCTTTGTCTGCGCTGTCATGAAAAGAAATGGTTGTACTAATAGTATTAGCTACTTCAGGTTTTAAATCAAGATTCCCGACGTATCCATTTCCATCACCAAACCAGTTGATCATACGCATATCCATTAGCATTGGATTGGTAAGTGTGATACCAGGTTTACTTCCTGCCCATGCATAGCGTTCATACATATTGGGTGAACGTGTTTTTCGCGCAAAGCCGAGTTCTATATCGGTAGACGTGCTGTATTCATATTTTGTTGTAGCTGTTACATCATAATTGCTATCAGTCTTTTTGTGTTCAAGTGCATTAAAGTAAGCTGCATTTACTGGATCGTTTGCACCCATTGCATACATACCTGTTCCGTCATTATATCCCACTACATTATCTGTATCCATACTGATTCGATCAAAACGTACACCGAGAATAGAAGAGAGTTGTTCACTCCATTGAGAATTGGCTTCTGCAAATACTCCTAATCGATCCCGTTTTCCATTATTTATATTCCAAAAGGTATTGGGATTCATTCCAGCCATCATACCACCAGCCGCTGGCCAATAATCATCAAGGCGGTATCGATCATAGTCAGCACCAAATTTAATGGTTTGAGTAGAGCTTAAAGGCATAGTTGCTTTAATATTGAGGCCACTTTCTTGGGCTTCAGTATTCATAGGCATATTTCCAGAGTGTTCCGAAAGAATTTTATTCATATAGTGATCAGTATCTTGTCGAAATGCATTCGCATCGATTAATAAAGCACCCACTTTCCCTTTATAGCTTAGATTACCTGAAGTCGATTTATTGCTAAGCATATCCATGTATTCGTTTGGAAAACCAATATAATCAACATTGCTTTGAGCTATTTTCAATGCTATGACATCATCTGGGTCAATTTTATAGGCGATGGTTGCAGAATGGTTTTCTTGTTTATAAAGAGTGTCTTTGACGAGTACACCCTTTCCATTTTTATAATCATCAGCTTGTTCAGCGTATCCTGAATAGTTTACACTGATTTTATTATTTGCGGCAGTTGCACTTACAGAAGCTCCTCGTGCTTGATTATTGCTACGATAAAAAGCTGATACATCGCCACTGATGAGAACTTCGCCATTATTTTGAGCGAAAATCGGATCTTTGGATTTGACCATAATGGTTCCACCGATACTATCACCGCCTGCACTAACAGGAGTTATCCCTGCCATTACTTCGATTGATTCGATTTTTGAGGTATCGATATACGAAAGTGCCGGATTCATATGGTTTGGACATGCTGATGTGATGGTCATACCGTCGATATCGATTTTGACACGATCATCTGCCATCCCGTGAATAGCTGGTAATGAGGCACTGCTACCCATATTGTAAATACTGACACCAGGAATATCGGCTAAGGTTGCGGCTGTATCTCCTGTCATTTTTGTGGATTTGGATGTTGAAATCTCTTTAGCACTCAAATCCGCTTGAGGTGCAACGGCATCAACCGTAATTTTTTGAATCGTTACCGAATCACTGGCAAGTGCAGCAATCGCGGCAAGCGAAAGGAGGGTAATTTTTTTCATGTTTTTCCTTAAAGACTATTTACCATTTTATTATAGAAAAAAAGTGTTACATTAGTGTTAAGACGGAAGATGTAAACCCACTTCTTCGGGAAATTGCATCGTTACGCAGTGAAGTGAACCGTGTTGACGAATGAGGACTGAACAATCGATAGGGATGATATCGCGTCCCCTAAATGCTTTTTCACATATGGCGATAGCTTCTGCATCATGTGAATCATTATAAATCGGTAACAAGACAGCATCATTAATAATGAGAAAGTTAGCATAGGTTGCAGGGAGGCGTTCTTCATCATAAAAAATCGGATTAGTCATTGGCAGGGCAATGAGGTTAAACGGTTCGCCCTCAACATCACGAAGTGCTTTTAGCTCCTCCTCCATTTTTTTGAGGGCATCGTAATGCTCATCTATTTGATTGTCACATTTGACGTACATAATCGTATCGGACTCGATAAAGCGGGCAAGGGTATCGATATGGCTATCAGTATCATCACCGGCTAAATAACCGTGGTTGAGCCACAATATCTGCTCCACCCCAAACTCTTTTTTTAGAATGGCTTCGGTTTGAGTTTTGGATAAATGGGGGTTACGGTTTGGATTAAGCAGACACTCTGCTGTGGTGAGGAGTGAGCCGTTAGCGTTGGTTTCTACCCCGCCACCTTCCAAAATAAGATCGATTTTCTCCATCGATTCGCCATACACGTTTCCAATTGCACTGCTCATGGCATTATCACGCGAGGCATCAAATTTCCCGCCCCATCCGGTAAAGGTAAAATCGAGCAGTAGCGGCTCACCCTCTTCTTCATCGATAACACTGAGAACACTGCAATCGCGTGCCCATGTGTCATTGGTTTGGTAGGGGATAAAGATTAAATTTTCATTGGGTTCAAAATATGTTTTGACAAAATCAACATCATCGCAGATAATAAGACACGGTTGGTATTGCGCTACCGCATTGGCAATGTTAACAAAACAGTGACGTGCCTCTTCGAGATAGGGTACCCAGTCGCTTTGGGGATGGGGGAAGATGAGTTGAACGAAACTTTGAGGTTCAAATTCGGCGGGGAAATAACGCATTAATTATCCTTGGAATATAATACCCTTATGGGAACTATTAAATTGAGCCGTGAGGCATTAGAACATAATATTGACATTATCGCACATCAAGTCGGTGGAAAAGATAAAATTGCGGTGGTTTTAAAAGATAATGCCTATGGGCATGGGGCAATTATGATTGCTGAAGCGGTATCGAATTACGGCATAAATCAAGCGGTAGTGCGGTTGGAGCGTGAAGCAGATGAGATTAGTGAATTTTTCGAAAATATCCTTATTTTAGGGGACCAGCCACACACTCCAAAAGCCAATTTTAGCTACGTTATCAATTCTCTTGAAGAGATAGAGCATTTTCCAAAAGGGTGTCGAGTTGAGCTGAAACTCGATACAGGGATGCACCGTAACGGTGTGGCACTTGGGGAGATTGAAGAGGCTTTTTTGCAAATGAGCGAGAGAGGTTTAAACTGTATCGGTGTAATGAGCCATTTACGAGCTTCGGATACTCTGAGCAGTGAATGGTTTTGGCAACGACGAAATTTTGATGATGTAAAAGATAAAGTATTAAAATTGGGAGAAAAATATGGGTGGAAACTCCGTTTTCACCTCTCCAATTCGGGGGGGATATTCCGCTCTTCTAGCTGTAGTGATGATATGGTACGTGCCGGTATTGCCCTTTATGGATGTTTGGAAATGGAGAGAACCCTTCCACAACCTAATCTTAAGAGCGTCCTTTCATTGTGGGGTAATCGAGTAGCTACACGTATCCTCAAAAAAGGGGAGAGGGTTGGTTATAACGGTATTTACGAGGCATTAGAGGATGAGGTAGTATCGACCTATGATTTGGGGTATGCTAACGGTTTAGATCGTTTGGCATCGAATCGATATAGCACTCCTGAGGGGATTGCGTTGCGAGGGCGTATTTCGATGGATAATGCAATTTTTTCGAGCGATAAAGATGAATTGCTTATTTTTGACAATGCCAACGATTATGCTAAAGTGGTCGGTACTATCGGGTATGAGATATTGGCGTGTTTGGATAAAGATTTAAAGAGGGAATGGATTTAGGTCGTTATTTTTACAAGTGCATCCCCAAATATTGCTCCATCGAGGCGCATTTCGATGAGAGTTTCTAAATCGTCCATCTCTTCACAATATCCGAGTATTTTCGCATCAAAAAGATAGTGTTCGGCAATACGCTGAATCTCAGAACCATTTTTTGTGGTGACAATTAGGTAGGTGGCACCTAAATTTTCTCCTAATACTGCTTCTAATTCTGAACTGATATAGAGTGCAAAACGGATTTTATTATCACGTAGGTGGGTAATAATATCGATATTTTGCTCTTCAAAGAGAAGGGCAATGATAGAGTTTGAAGGGGTTTTGAGTATTGCATCGATAGAGCTGATATGGTAAAACTGCTCTGAGGGGATGAGTGGATGACCAAACAATATCATGAAGCATCCTTGAGACATTCGACTGAACAGTAACATTTTCCGCTACGCATTAATGCCTCCTTGGTTTGAACATAAGTCCCACATTGTGTACAGGGTATCATCGCTTCATCTGTGGAAGCGTCATTTTTTGGTGAGGATATAGATTTTGTTTTTGCAAAAAACATATAATAGACGGTAGTAATAAGGGCAATAAAAAGTAAAAATTTCAACATAATTTACGACTCGATTAAAAGATAGTGACGATTCTGTTTTTCGATGATTTTATAGTTTAACGACTCATCCACTTCATCATACACCTTTTCCCCTTTGTAAAAAAGTAAAAGAGTTCCGGTAGTCCGAAACGGCTCAGAGAGTTTTAAAAGCATTTTGGTGTCGGTTACGGCACGTGAAGTGATAAAATCGTAAGGCTCATGAGGGAGGTTCTCGACGCGCAAGGCTTTTACATCAACGTTTTTAAGCCCCAAATTTGCTTTGACAAATTGGAGAAAGCTAGCACGTTTTGAAAGGGGTTCGACAAGGGTAAAATGGGTTTGAGGCAATGCAAGCGCTAAAATCATCCCTGGAAATCCGGCACCGGAACCTATATCCATCGCTTTGGTAATAGGAGGTAAAAAAGTGATTGGTTGAACCGCATCGATAATAAATTCATCGATTTGGGCAGAAGTTTTAGCACCGGTGAGATTGTGTACTTTATTCCATTGCAGTAGTAGCTCTCTGTAGCGGAGAACTTGCGGTAAAAAAGTTTCTACTACCGAAATATTTTGAGAAGAAAGCATGTTAGCAAGTGTGCTCAAAAAAAACCGTCCCGTATTGTATAAATTAGACGGTTATTGTATCTAAAGTTTCTTTAGGGGAGGCGAATGGTGTAATCGGCTTTTTAATCTGATTTCTTGATTTTTCAAATGCGTGATAGAGGGTGGTATAAAAAACATTAACGTCAATAGGTTTGGCTATGTGCCCATTCATACCGGCTTGCGAAATTTTTTCAATTTCACCTTCTAGTGTATTGCCGGTAATAGCAATAATGGGTATGAAATCTTTTTCAGGTTCTTTTCGGATAATTTGCGCCGCTTCATATCCATCCATAATCGGCATTTGAATATCCATTAATATAACGCAAATATCAGGGTTCATTTCCACAATTTCAACTGCCTCTTTTCCTGTTTTTGCGGTGATAATATTGATAGATGTACCTGAGAGTAAGCCAGAGATAATAGAACGGTTGATCTCATTGTCTTCCGCGAGTAGTAAGGAACGACCTGCGAAACGTTTTAATCCCTCTTTGAGTTTTTTGGTATTATCAAGATGTTTTTCTTCATTGGTCGCATACCCGTATACTGATAAAATAATTTTAAATAAGGCTTGTTGATTATACGGCTTTTGGAGGACAAATTCGCGCTGTTTTTTAGTATCTTCTCCGATCCATACGAGTTTAAGGGTATCATTTTTAATTTGCTCTTGTAGCTCTTTTTTTATGACTGGATTTAGGGTTATTTTAGAATCAAGAAAGAGAATATCAATAGAATAATATTTCATGGACGCTAATAGTTCACTCGCATCAGGGAGTGTTTTGACTTCATAATGGTAGTATTCCAGCCCACGCTGAAGAACAGAAATATTATCAGGATTAGGATCAACTATCAGGGCATTTTTGTTCATCAAATCGGTGCTTGGAAGGCGATAGCGTCGTTTCTCATACTCAAAATCAGAATGAAGTTTGATGTCAAATGAGAAAGTGCTCCCTTTTCCAAGGATGCTGTGAACGTAAATACTTCCCCCCATGAGTGATACAAGATTTTTACAAATGGAGAGCCCTAGTCCACTGCCACCATATTTTCGTGAGATTGTATCATCGGCTTGGGTATAAGGGGTAAATAAATTTTTTACCTCATGCTCATCAATACCAATACCGGTATCAATAACCTCAAAATTAATTTTTAGATTGACACGTGAGATTTGTTGTCCCCGTGCACGCAAGATGACTGAGCCTTGTTCGGTAAATTTAACGGCATTATTGAGTAAATTTACCAGTACTTGTAATAGTCTTAATGGATCACCAATCAGTTTATGAGGGACACTTTGATCAATATCAAAAATGACTTCAATCCCTTTTTCTTGCGCTTTATGAGCAACAATATTAGATATATCATCGAGGAGTGTATTGAGATCAAAAGGTATTTGCTCAATACTGACTTTGCCCGCTTCAATTTTAGAGTGATCCAAAATATCATTAATAAGACTAAGTAGTACATGTGCTGAGTCTTTGAGTTTGGTAATTTGGGTTCGTTGCGTTACTGTAAGACGTGATTCTAAAACTAGATGACTTATGCCGGTGATTGCATTGATAGGGGCGCGAACTTCATGACTCATCATAGCGATAAAATCATTTTTAGCTTGGATTGATTGTTGTAATGCCTCTTTTTTCTCACGAAGTTGTGTATATTCACTCTGAAGATGCCGAAATGTTTTTTCTCTCCAACCAATCCATCCGGCCCCTAGGCTAACTATACTTCCCAATAAGATCCAAATAGATAGGGGAATCGTTGTTGAATGTCCGTGGGAAACAGCAGGAATTTTTTCAGGGGTAAGGGTTGATGCGATAGTCAAAGCAGCAGGATGGTTTTTGTTGGATGGTTGAACTTTAGTAGGCTGCTGTGTAAGTTCTTTGTTATGCTGTGCCAATAAAAAGAGGTAGTCATCCGCTACGCCACGACTAACGGTTGCTTTGGGATGGTTTTTATGAACTGTTTGGAGGAAAAGCTCGGCATCTTCCCGTTTGTTAAAAGGTTCAGCAGCAATAATGTACCCATCACCAGATTTTCGATATTGAATAATAAACTCTTTGGTATGGGCGTATTGTGAGACAGCACTGGTGGGATTATTTTGATAAGTTTCATATGCTTGTCGTGCGTCACGTTTAGAATTAAAACGTTCTAAAACAACTTTGTAGTTGTCGCTTAGAGCGAAAAGAGAGAAAGAAAAAGTAAAAAGTATTAATAGTAAACGCATAATTTCCTCAGTTTGCTTTTTGCAAGTGTTGATTCTACCTTAAAAAAGTAAAAGAAATGTTATAAATTACTAGATGATATGTCCCATACACTCTTTTTTGGTTCTAAGATATCCTTCATTATAAGGGTTCGGGTCAATAACAACAGGGATTCGCTCTACAATCTCGACATCCAAATCTTCGACTACGAGAACTTTCGCGGGATTATTGGTCAGAAGACGAATTTTTTTGAGTCCGAAATCGTTAAATACTTCCCGTACAACATCGTAAGTACGTTGATCGGGTGCAAAACCAAGTTCTACATTAGCCTCTATGGTATTACGTCCTAGATCTTGCAATGCATAGGCATTGAGCTTGTTCAATAAACCGATATTTCGCCCCTCTTGAGCATGATAAATAATCAATCCTCCTTGATCAGCAATCAGCTTGAGTGCTTTATGAAGTTGATTATTGCAGTCGCATTTAATACTGCCGAAAGTGTCTCCTGTTAAACATTGTGAATGGATACGGACAAGGGGGGCTTCTACAGTGTTAAAATTTTCTGTAAAGATAGCTAGATGTTCTTGACATCCTTCTTTATAGGCACGTATTTTAAAGTGACCGTATTTGCTAGGGAGGTTGGCAATGGATGATTTTTCAAAGGTTATGTGATTCTTCATGTGGAAATTATAATTCGCTTTTCTTAATCTAACACGCGCTACACTTGCATAACATTTTATTTTGGAGCACATTTTATGGATCGCTTTCGTCGTACACGTTTAAATACACATCTACGTTCTTTGGTGCGTGAAACCCATGTTGGTGTGAATGATTTTATTTATCCACTATTTGTGAGACCGGGAGAGGGGATTAAAACAGAGGTCTCTTCGATGCCGGGTGTCTATCAAATGTCTCTCGATGAGATTTTGAAAGAGTGTGAACTTCTCCAATCCTTAGGACTTTATTCGATTATTTTATTTGGTATTCCGGAAGTTAAAGATTCGGTTGGGAGCGATGCATTGTGTGACCACGGAATTATTGCAACAGCCGTTCGTGCTATTAAACATGCGTATCCGAAAATGTTTGTCGTGACGGATTTGTGTTTTTGTGAATATACCGATCATGGTCATTGCGGTATTTTAGATCATGTTCATGAAACAGTGGATAATGATTTGACTCTTGGAATTTCAGCACAGCAAGCTCTTGTCCATGCTAGGGCAGGTGTAGATATGATTGCCCCATCAGGGATGATGGACGGTATTATTACAACATTGCGTGATGCACTTGATGGGGGAGGGTATGAAAATCTCCCTATTATGAGTTATTCGACCAAGTTTGCAAGTGGATACTATGGACCGTTTCGTGATGTAGCTGAATCGGTTCCGAGTTTCGGTGATCGCTCTACCTACCAAATGGATCCTGCAAATCGACGCGAAGCTTTACGTGAAAGTTTGGCCGATGAGGCTCAGGGGGCAGATATATTAATGGTGAAGCCGGCATTGGCGTATCTTGATATTATCCGTGATATTCGAGAAGCATCAAATCTACCTTTAGCCGTTTACAATGTTAGTGGTGAATATGCGATGCTCAAACATGCCGGTGCGGCAGGTTTGATTGATTACAATCGTGTTATGATGGAGACGATGATTGGTTTCAAACGTGCAGGTGCAGATATCATTATTAGTTATCATGCTAAAGAAGTAGCGCGACTTTTAAATTAATAAAATATTTTTATGATATGATTGTTTTTTGTATCGAAGGAATGATGTGAGACACTTTTTAACATTAAAAGATTACACCAAAGAAGAGATCCTTGAGATTGTCGATTTGGCGTTAGCGATTAAGCAAGAGCAAAAAGCTCGGACCCCTCACCCTTATTTAGCGGGTCAGACTTTAGCTATGATTTTTGAAAAAAGCTCAACACGTACTCGTGTCAGTTTTGAGACGGGGATGTTTCAGTTGGGAGGACATGCCTTATTTCTCTCTAACCGTGATATCCATTTAGGGCGGGGTGAGCCTGTAAAAGATACGGCGCGTGTGATCTCCTCCATGTGTGATATGGTAATGATCCGTACCTATGAGCACTCAAAACTCGAAGAGTTCTCTACTTACTCCCAAGTACCCGTTATTAATGGACTGAGTGATAGTTATCATCCCGTACAGTTAATTGCCGATTATATGACAATGGTAGAGTGCGGTCGTCATATACATCCGATAGTAGCCTATATCGGAGATGGAAATAATATGACCCATTCATGGTTGATGCTAGCGAGTAAGCTAGGTTTTGAACTTCGAGTCGCAACCCCGAAAGGGTACGAATGCGATCCTGTGATTGTGGCAGAGGCAATGCAGTTTGCCCAAGTGAGCGGTGCAAAACTCATCTTTACCAATGATCCGAAAATTGCAGTACAAGGTGCAACGGTAGTGACTACCGATACATGGATATCCATGGGACAAGAGGAAGAAAAAGCTCAGCGACTTCGTGATTTTTCAGGATACATCGTGGATGATTCTTTGATGGCAATAGCTGATCCGTATGCTATATTTTTACATTGTTTGCCGGCATACCGTGAAGTAGAGGTGAGTGAGAGTGTTTTAGAAGGAGCGCAAAGTGTTATTTTCCAAGAGGCTGAAAATCGTCTTCATGGACAAAAAGGGTTAATGGTTTGGCTAGATAAACATCGAAAAGGGGTATAAATGCGTTGGTTACTGATAATAAGTTTACTTGGTGTGTGGATAAATGCTGCTGAAGTAGTGGCAGTTGGTGATAAATACAAAAATTCGGATAAATGCCGAGCGTGTCATAATCATATTGTCAATCAATGGGATACGTCGTGGCACAGTAAATCTCATTATGGTAATGATGAGTACTTTCAAAAAACAATCGACTATATGTCTCGTAAAACTCATAAATCGGTAGGTACTCTCAAAGTTGAATGTGCAACGTGTCATAATCCTCGTATCTCAGTAACAAAAACAAGTGCGGAGTATGAAGCACTTGCTTCGATTAATGCGGCCGGTAACACAAAAGTTGATAAAGCACTAGGCAGTGATACTATTGCTGAAGGGATAAATTGCGTAGTATGTCATAACATCGATCAAATTCACGATGGGTTACCAGATAGTGAGCGGGGGATGAATCGTGTAACTTGGATGAAATCAGGGGTAATGAGCGGTCCATTTGATGATGCTAAATCGCCGTATCATCAAGTTGAACATCGCGACTTTATGGATACCAACCCTAATCAGCTTTGTTTTGTTTGTCATGCAAACGATACCTCTGAGGAAGGGCATCGTTTTATCAATATGAAAGCTGATTTTAAAAGTGGTGCTAAAACGTGCGTCGATTGCCATATGAGCCCTCGCAAAGAGGGAGTAGCCGCAACCTTACGTGATTCAAAAGGTGATCAGAAAAAACGTCAAATTCGAACCCATGGATTTGTGGGCGCACACACTGAGAGTATGTGGCAGGGCGCATTGAGTGTAAGTGGACGTAAAACCTCTAAAGGTTTGGAAGTGACATTGAATAATTCTCAGCCACATGCACTTCCAAATGGTTTTGGATCACGAGAAATTTTGATTGAAGCTAACTATATGAATAATTCTCAACTTGTTAAAAGTGAAGTTCTTTCGTTAACCTCTAAATTTTTAAGTAAACGTGGTACACCGACAGTCCCTCATTTAGCGGATAAAACAGTTGAAAGCGTATCGATACCGGCACAGGGTTCTAAATCATTTATCCTTCCATTGGCCCCTAATAGCAATCAAGTTGTGGTTGTGGTTTCGTATCGATTGGTTAATGATGAAGTGAGAGGATTGCTAGAGCTTACAGATCCGATTTGGTCGAAAAAAATGGTGATTCAAAAAGTAACCATCAAACTTTAAATTAAGGGGTTTATCCCTTAATTCATCTCTACTTTAATCAGTAGATCATTCCCCTCTTCGACTACAATAAAATTGTGTTTACGACAGAAAGTTTCATTCATCTCTTCAGCCCATCCATTTGCTTCGATGAGTGCATCATCTTTGTTTTCAAATGTTTTGACGGATGCCATTCCGCTGCGTTTAAAACATCCACACTCTTTTTCGATTTTTACATTATACATAACTCATACTCCTTGGTAATAATTTTGCAAGTATAATCATTGAAAGTTAAAAATATGTGACGAAATATAAACAATTTGAAACTAAAGATTCACTTTATCTTTTATTACTCTTAGCTTATCAGGAGTAATTATGCTTTACTAAGCTATAATTCGCTCGAAATTTTTGGGTGCCTTCGTAAAGCTTTAAAAAATCTAAAACTTTACTAAGGTACCTTCCATGGTAGAGAGATTACTCTTTCGAAAATTTATTGCCCACGAGGGCTTAACATCACGTCACGCTCGCACGCATAGCAACATGGGCTTTTTAGGAAATATTTTTACATAACTATGTGAAAAACGGATTCCTTATTTTGCGCGGGTGGCGTTTATAAAAAAGGTAGAAATATGAATAACGTAGAAACAGAAGTAGTCGTAGCCGACACAAATAGTGCAACCTTTGCCGATTTCGGTCTTCGTAAAGAGATTATGCAAAGTATTGATTTTGCTGGATTTAAAACACCGAGTCCAATCCAACAAATGGTTATACCGGTTATTATGGAGGGACGTGACGTTGTAGGTCAAGCCCATACCGGTACAGGTAAAACAGCAGCATTCGGTTTGCCATCATTGAATAAAATGAACATGAAGGGTGGGATCGAAATCCTTATTATCACCCCTACACGTGAACTTGCTAATCAAGTAAGCGATGAGATGTTTAAATACGGAAAACATTTGGGTGCACGAACTGTAACCATTTATGGAGGAAGCTCATACAATCGTCAGCTTGATCTTATTGATCGCGGTGCACAGGTTATTATCGCTACTCCAGGACGTTTGCTCGATATGTTGAGTCGTGATATGCTTAAAGGTTTTGCCCCTTCAACCGTTATTTTGGATGAAGCAGATGAGATGCTTGATATGGGCTTTTTGGATGATATTAACGAAATTTTCACCTATCTTCCGACTGAGCGTCAAACATTATTGTTCTCAGCTACAATGCCTCAGCCGATTAAAAATCTTGCAGAGCGTATTTTGGTGAACCCATTTTTTGCTTCTATTACCAAATCAGAGACGACCAATACCGATATTACGCAACAATATTACGTAATCGAAGAGTCTGAGCGTGATGATGCAATTATCCGTTTGATGGATGCTGAAGATGCTCAAAAAACGGTCGTATTTTGTCGTACCAAAAAAGAGGTAGATCGCCTCTCAAACGTTCTATCGGCTGCTGGATATTCTGCAAAAGGTCTTCATGGTGATATGGAACAACGTCAACGTGAAAGTGTTATCAAAGGGGTAAAATCGGATGCATTTGATGTATTGATTGCTACTGACGTTGCCGCTCGTGGATTGCATATCGATGGGATTACCCATGTATTTAACTACCATATCCCATTTGATCCTGAAAGTTATGTTCACCGTATCGGACGTACAGGACGTGCAGGTCATAAAGGTGTTGCGATTACTTTGGTTACTCCGTTGGAGTTCAAAGAACTTCAACGTATCCGCTCAAAAGTGGGTACGACGATGGAGCACGCTTATATTCCAAGCAAAATGGACGTTAAAAACTCTCAAGTTAACCGTCTTTTGGCTGAAATTGAAAAACAACACGTGTATGATGAAGCGCATAAAGTTCTCGATGCATTGAAAGAAGATTTCGATCAAGATCAAATTGCCTATAAATTGATCTCTTTATTGATGGAACGTAATACTGTCCAAGGACCAAATCAAATCGGTATCTCAGCAGAACGTATGGAAAAAATTCTCCATAATCTTGAGAGCCGTGGTGGACACGGTGGCGGTGGTAACCGTCGCGGTGGCGGATACCGTGGTAATAACAATCGTAGCGGCGGAGGCGGTGGATACCGTGGTAATAACGACCGTAACGGTGGTGGTGAGCGTAGTTCTTCAGGCGGTGGATACCGTGGAAATAATGACCGTAATAGCGGTGGTGGAGAGCGCAGTGGCGGTGGAGAACGAGGCGATCGTTCACGCAGTTTCAGCGGACAAAACCGCTCACGTAGTTAATAAGATTTCGGCTTAGCCGAAATTCTTCGCTAGACTTTCTTTAATCTTTTCTATAAACGGCTCCATTGATACCTCTAAATTAAATCCCTCTCTTTGTTTTATCCCCCACATCGGTTCAGGAAAATACTCATCGTTTTCAAAGCGTGCCATAATATGCCAATGGACACGTGGAAGCATATTACCAAAGGAAGCGATATTGATTTTAGCAGGATTAAAATAGGCAATCATCTCTTTTTCGATAATGTCTAGGGCATCCCATATCGCTTTTTTTTCTTCAGCACTACACTCTGAGAACTCTTTGTGGGGTGTATGAGTAAAGATTTTGAGCCAAGGGATTTGTGATTCGTGAAGTTCGATGTAAATAAGAGAGTTTGAGTAAATCATGGATGACCTTGTTTGTCATTCCCAACTTGATTGGGAATCCAGAAGTTTAATTAAAAAAGATGGATACCGTATCAAGTACGGCATGACGAACTAAATTCCTTTACCTGCAAAAGGAACGAGGGCACTGCCCCATGTTAATCCGCCGCCAAATGCATCGAGAAGCATCAATTCGCCATTTTGCAAGCGACCTGATTCATAGATATCATTGATTGCCATCGGAATGGAAGCTCCTGAGGTGTTACCGTATTTCTCAACGGTGAGAACAACTTGTTCTTCTTTCATGTTAAGAGCATCTCCTACAGCTTTGATAATACGATAATTTGCTTGATGCGGAACAAAATGTTTAACGGCTGATGCATCAATTTTATTCTCTTCTAATATAGCAACAACATCGCTGGTGAGGGTACGAACCGCAACTTTAAAGGTTTCATTCCCTTTCATTTTCATAAAACACGCAGAAGCTTCCAAATCATCGTGAACGGAACCGCTTCCACCGTTAGGTGACATGAGAAGATCAGCATAGGAACCATCTGAACCGGTATGAATATCGATAATAGCTTCTGACTTATCAGTAGTAGCACTTATGAGTGCAGCACCGGCACCATCACCAAACAAGATACAGGTTCCGCGATCAGTGTAATCAGTAATGGCGCTAAGCTTTTCAGCACCAATGATGAGAACATTTTTTTTCATCCCCGATTCGATAAATGCTTTAGCAACACCGAGTGCATAGACAAATCCGGTACAGGCAGCCGATAAATCAAAGGCAGTTACTTTTTCAAGTCCAAGTTTGGTAGCAATGATAGCTGCGGTTGAGGGCATACAAAAGTAATCAGGTGAAATGGTGGCACAAACAACCATATCGATATCACTCGGGTTGATTCCTGAACGCTCAATTGCTTGTTTGGCGGCATTAACACCCATATCACTAGTGGTTTCATCTATTGCAGCGATACGGCGCTCTTTTATCCCTGTGCGCTTGAAAATCCACTCATCACTGGTATCGACCATTTTTTCTAAATCAGCATTAGAGAGTATTTTAGAGGGGACATAAGAGCCTATAGAACGGAACGCTGCATACATGATTCGCCTTTGTGTGCCGAATTTTTAGTTTTTTAGTTCTTCGAGACGATTCTCAATATGTATATTTACACCGGTATCAACATAGCGAATGGCTTGAAAAATAGCATTTTTAATTGCTTTAGGGTTGCTTTTCCCGTGACTGACGATAGCGCACCCTTTGATTCCGACCAAAGGAGCACCGCCAATTTCAGCATAATCAATCTCTTTTTTGAGAAGATGAAATACTTTCCGCATCAGTAAAGCACCCGTAATAGCAATCGGTGATTTACGGATGTACTCTTTGATAAAAAAGCTAATAGTAGATGCTACACCTTCAGAGGCTTTGAGCACCAAATTTCCGATAAATCCATCACAAATAATGACATCACAAGAACCGTCAAAAATATTGTTCCCTTCAACATTACCGATAAACCCTCGTTGCCCTTCGAGTAGTTTGAAGGTCTCTTTGGTCACTTCATTTCCCTTAGAATCTTCTTCACCATTGGCAAGTAGTCCTACGCGAGGCGCTGGAATTTTGAGCATATCTTGCGCATAATAATAACCCATAATCCCAAATTGGAAAAGGTGTTCAGCTTTACAATCAACGTTTGCACCCGCATCCATTAATATACTGCGTTTACCGCTTTTAGTAGGCATGGAGGTAACAAGAGCTGGGCGTAAAACGTTTTTAAGTCGTCCTAAACGCAACGTTGCAAGTGTCATTGTCGCACCGCTGTGTCCGGCACTGACAACACCATCTGCTTCACCATTACGGACTAGTTCTACTGCTTTATAGATAGAACTCTCTTGGCGCTTCAGCGCGTCGGTTGCGGCATCACCCATATCGATGACGTCATCTGCATCAATAATCGAAATCTTATCTTTATAGCCCTTGGGTAGCAAAGATAAAATCTCATCTCTTTTGCCAACCAAAATTGCTTCAAACTCTCTCTCTTTTAGAGCTTCAATGGTTCCTTTAACAATCGGTTCGGGACCAAAGTCCCCTCCCATTGCATCAATTGCAATTTTGATCATCGATTATTTATACTCACCGGTAACTGGGTTAGCAAAATGAGACAATTTATACGTGCCGTCTTTGTCTTTTACAGGACGAGCAAGAGAAACTTTATAGTGAGTTCTGCGTTTTGCGGAGCGAGTGTGACTCACTCTTCTTTTAGGTACTGCCATTGTTATAGTCCTTTCTTTTGTGTTTTAAAATTCTTGATCTAATGTTTTGCCTTCACATTGGCTACAGCAAAAATAGTCACTTTTTAGAAGTTCAATTTCAGAAGTGAAAAGCTCTTCCATATTAATCATTGCGCTTGTTATCTCAACGATATCAAGTTCTTCCTCGTTGGTTGTGATAATACCATCCGAAAGATAAAAAGAGACCTCTTCGTCAAGGTTTCGTTCCACCATTTCAGCACATATGTCACAAGGAATTATAATGGTTCCTGATATTGTACCGTTTAATTGGGCAATATTATACTTTTTGAGAACAATTGTCCCTGTAAAAAGTGCATTATCTACTTTAACTTCAAACTCTAAGGGGATAGAGTTTAAGTGTTTAAACGGAATGAGATTCACTTAAGAGATCTCGCGACCTGAAAAGAAAAATGCGATTTCAATTGCAGCATTTTCAGCAGAATCGCTTCCATGAACCGCATTTGCATCGATATTTTCTGCGAAATCTGCACGAATTGTACCCGCTGCAGCTTCTTTAGGGTTAGTAGCACCCATCAAATCACGGTTTTTAAGGACAGCGTTTTCGCCCTCAAGAACAGTGATAACAACTGGACCGCTAACCATGAAATCAACAAGATCGTTGAAGAAAGGGCGAGCTGCGTGTACTGCATAGAACGCTTCAGCGTCTTGACGGCTGAGTTGTACTTTTTTAGTAGCGGCGATTTTAAGACCAGCAGTCTCAAAACGATCCAAAATTTTTCCAATGACACCTTTTGCTACGGCGTCAGGCTTGATGATTGACAATGTTTGTTCCATCAATGCTCCTGTTTTGTGTGTAAAAAATAGAGTGGAATTATATCGAAATAATAATTTAAGTAATATTAAAGAGAAGAGGAAATGTAAATAAGAGGAAATTTGGAGGAGAAATCCTCCAAAAATTTGTGAAATTAATCGACGACGTTTGCTTTGGATGAGCGCATTTCAGCACTGATATCATCACGGTGAGCTGGACTTTCACCCACTTCATCCCAAGTGATACAACCCTCTGTAGGACATGCAGTTGCACACGCAGGAACATCATGGTGACCAACACATTCAACACATTTATCACCATAAACGTAGTAAGTCTCTTCACCCGTTGGGTTATCATCCTCGTCTACGATCGCTTCTACTGGACACTCATCGATACAAGCGCCACAGTTAATACAGGTGTCGTTAATAACTACTGCCATAGGTTCTCCTAAATTATAAATATAGGAAACTATAACAGAAGAATTTTAAAGGTAGCTAAAAGGGGAAAAAATTATGGTGTTTATAGAAGAAGGTGTTACGACTTTATCCTATGCAATTCTCATTCCGTGGTGTACACGGAAGATTTTAGAGGTTCAAATAGGCTTTGATAGCCTCTGCTTTATCAGTTTTTTCCCAAGTAAACTCAGGTAATTCACGACCAAAATGGCCATAAGCGGCTGTTTTACGGTAAATTGGGCGTAATAAATCAAGCCCTTCGATAATACCGCGTGGGGTAAGATCGAAAAGTTCTTTGACACAACTCTCGATTTTATCTTCTGCGACCACAGCGGTTCCGTGGGTGTTTACCATAATAGAGATAGGCTGAACAACACCGATAGCATACGAGACTTGGATAGTTGCCCGCTCACACGCACCGGATGCTACAAGGTTTTTGGCAACGTAACGTGCTGCATAGGCAGCTGAGCGGTCTACTTTGGTCGGATCTTTTCCGCTGAATGCTCCACCACCGTGAGGACATGCTCCGCCGTAGGTATCGACGATGATTTTACGCCCTGTTAGACCGGCATCCCCTTGAGGACCACCGATAACGAATTTTCCTGTCGGGTTGATGTGATAGATGATATTGGATGAGCGTAAATCAGCAGGGATAACGTATTCAATAACCTCTTTAATGACATCAGCATGCAGTTTCTCTTGAGAGATTTCAGGGGCATGTTGGGTTGAGACGACAACTGTTTCAACTGAGACCGGTTTATCATCGACGTATTTAATACTCACTTGGGTTTTACCATCGGGACGGAGATAGGGGATAATCCCCTCTTTGCGTACTTGGGCTAAACGCTCTGCAAGACGGTGAGAGAGATAAATAGGTAATGGCATAAGGACATCGGTTTCACGACACGCATATCCAAACATCAACCCTTGGTCACCTGCTCCGATATCACCGCTCGCTTGGTCAACCCCTTGGTTAATATCGGGAGATTGTTCACCGATACCGTTAAGGACAGCACATGAGCGGTAATCAAAACCGTAGGTTGCATCGGTATACCCGATTTCACGAACAACTTGGCGGGCAATCTCTTGCATAGGGGCGTATGCCGTAGTTTTAAGCTCACCGGCGATAACGCAAAATCCGTTTGACACGAGTGTTTCACACGCGACACGTGCTTTGGTATCGTGCTCGATAATGTAATCTAAAATCGCATCACTAATCTGATCTGCCATTTTATCAGGATGACCCTCGGTGACCGATTCAGAGGTGAAAATGTATTCTTTAGGCATAAAAATCCTTGAAGGAAGTATTGATTTTTTTGTGGTTAATGCGGATTATAGCGAATCAGATTTTAAAAAATCTCTTTCCCAAAAAAAATCAATCCAATCGGTAGCTTCGTGTAAGGAAAAATCGGGTTGAATCAGTGCGGTTGATTTGGTAAAAAGAGAAGCCGTCTTAAAAACAACTTCGGGATTGTGTTGCTGTAATAGCGGTAAAAGGGCATAAAGTGTTTTGCCGCTATCGACAATGTCATCAACTATTAAAATCCGTTTGGAAGTTGCAAAAGTAGAGTTACCTATAATCGTTATATCGTTTCGTTGTTCCATATCGTCGTAACTTTCACATCGGATGCTTTGAAGATTCCGTACATCCAAATGCATACACAAAGCGTGGGCTAATGTCATTCCTCCGCGCGCGACGGCAACAATCGTATCAGGTCTGAAAGGTTCACAAAGTGTTCCAAGGTTCGGAATATCGTTTTTAAAGCGTTCAAAGTCATAGTATATCATCCTAAAATCATACCCTAAGTCCATTTACGCTACAATAAAGCATTAAAATTTACGAAATAACATTGTATTTGGGCTTACTGCCGAAGTAAACTAAGCGTTAGCGTAGTCAATCGGGATTCGATTCCGATGACGTATAAGGAAAAATATGTATAAATTAGCCATAATCGGTAAACCAAACGTCGGCAAAAGTTCTTTGTTTAACCGTTTACTGAAACAGCGTGACGCAATTACCTCTGAACAAGCGGGTACAACGCGTGATGTCAAAAAACGTATCGCTGTAGTTGTCGATAAACAAGTTGAAATTCTCGATACAGGTGGACTGGACGAAGGATGTGAACTCTTTGACCGTATCAAAGAAAAATCATTAAAAGCAGCGTACGAAGCCGATATCATCCTCTATATGGTGGATGGGAAAAGTTTGCCTGAAGAGGACGATAAAAAACTCTTTTATGAACTCGAATCGATGGGAAAAGCGGTTGCGTTGGTCGTCAATAAAATCGATAATGATAAGATGCAAGAGAAGTTGTGGGAATATTATGAGTTTGGAACCGACCATATATTTGGTATATCGGTTGCCCATAACCGCTCCCTTTTACCGCTCCTCAATTGGGTTGCATCAAAACTTCCAGACTCTGCAATCGTGAAAACTGAAGAGGATGAGTTGGATGAGGAAGCCGATGAGATGGATGGTTTTGATGCTGCTATGAGTGCATCAGCAGACGATGATGAGTTTGACGACGAAGATAATGACGATGGATTCTTTATCCCTGAAGAGGATGACGAGGAAGAGGATACTTCAATCGAAGTCCTCGAAGAGGTGTATCGCGGAATTGTCAAAGAGTATGAACCTGGTGATATCGATAAGATGAAAGTAGCGATTATCGGTCGCGTCAACGTCGGGAAAAGTTCGCTTCTAAATGCTCTTTTGGGAGAAGATCGCTCTGTTGTGAGTTCGGTTGCGGGGACGACCATCGATCCTATCGATGAGACCATCGAGCATGAAGGAAAAGAGATTACCTTTATCGATACGGCGGGGATTCGTAAACGGGGTAAAATTTTAGGGATTGAAAAATATGCCCTGATGCGCACCGAAGAGATGTTGGAAAATGCCGATATCGCACTCCTCGTCCTTGATGCCTCACAACCGTTTATGGATTTGGATGAGAAGATTGCGGGGTTTGTTGATAAAAATCGTCTTGCATGTTTAATCGTTCTCAACAAATGGGATATGGCTCCCAAAGAGGATTATGAGAAAATTATCGCCGAAGTACGGGATCGCTTTAAATTTCTCAGCTACGCACCAATCATCACCATCTCAGCACAAAGCAAACAACGGGTACATAAGATTTTCGAGATGTTGCTCAAAATCAATGAGAACTATTCACAACGTATCTCAACCAGTAAGCTCAATGAGGTGATTCAAGCGGCGATGCGTAAACATATCTTGCCAAGTATCAACGGTATGAACATCCGTCTCTATTTCGCGACGCAGTACGATATCCGCCCACCGCGTATTGCACTCATCATGAACAAGCCACAAGGGTTGCATTTCAGTTATCGCCGATATTTGACGAATCAGTTACGAGAACAGTTCGATTTTGAGGGGACTCCGGTACTTTTTAAAGCGAAAGCAAAAAATGCAAGCAGAAAACCGCAACCGCATAAAAAACGTTCGATGTGGTAAGTTTCACTTCTTTGCTTTGATGTTTCCCCATTCGCCCTGAGCTTGTCGAAGGGTGAATATTCACATAGATGTTCATGGTTCGACAAGCTCACCACGAACGGGTATTTTCTTCGTCATTCCCGCGAAGGCGGGAATCCAGCTTCTAAAAAAATAAAATTCATATTGATTATGCTACAATTTATTCAAACAAAAAAATAACGAGTATAAATATGAACTTGCGAAAAGAAATTGAAAAATTAATTTATTGGTATGTACCAATACTATTAGTTGCTTTAGTTTTTGATTTTATAATCGGAGCGCATATTAAATCTACTAATGATACATCATCATTGGTAGTTTGGGGATATGCAAGTGCTAGTATTATAATAAACTATCTACATCATTTTGTGATTGCAATTTGGCTTTATGTTATATCCAAACAATTGAATCAAAAATATATTTTATGGTCACTTTTTGGATTAGTAGCCCATTTATTCGCATTAGTAATTTTTCTTGTTTTATATGTATATGAAAAAAATCATGGAATAGAGAATAATGAGATTAATCAAGCACGTAAAAAACTATTTATATGGTCAAAATAATTTGATTTATTCTTTGTAGTAGTGAGCATGTCAAACCATGAATTTATCCTTTGACATATCCTATTGGGTATGACGGGGAAGATTTCATTGATATAAATTGTGCTACAATAATCTCATCAGCAAAGGGGCTAGGGATGGGCTTGAAATTTGAATGGGATGATAAAAAAGCAATTTCTAATCTGAAAAAGCATGGTGTCTCGTTCGAAGAAGCAAGTACGGTTTTTGGGGATTGGCTTGCTATTACAATCGAAGATCCTTTGCACTCTGATGATGAAAATAGATTGATTATCATCGGGAAATCCGAGTATCTCAATACTTTAGTTGTTGTCCATGTTGAAAGATACGAAGCAATTCGGATTATTTCGGCACGAAGTGCTACTAAAAATGAACAAATTTTTTATGAGGAACAGCAATGAAAAAACAACCTGATATGCTGGACGAGTATGATTTCAGCAAAGGTGTTCGCGGTAAATATGCGTCAGAGTATCATCAAGGTGTCAATATCGTTAAGATAGATGAAGATGTAACAAAAGTATTTCCCGATTCTAAATCTGTGAATGAAGCATTGCGTACTCTTATGCGTCTTCTTGCCAAAAATCACGAAATGGTTCAATCGGCATAAGCTACTTTGTTTTATAGGGTATGACAAAGATACTAAAACGGTTTAACAACCACCAGCGCGACAATACCGATCAGTAAAAGGGTCGGTATTTCATTATACATCCGAAAAAACTTCCCGCTTTTATAATTAGCATTTTCTTTGAGTTTGAGGCGATAATGTCCCAATGAAAAAAAGTAAGCGACGAGAATAGCTACTAGTGTGAGCTTGGCGTGCATAAATCCCCCCATTTTAAAGATATTGATTCCATAGTGTGCGGTTGACATCACGATTAATGCGATTCCAGAGAGTAAGGTTGCCCAAAATGCGGGGACACCGATGTATTTGTAAATCTTCATCTCCATGATTTGTATCACTTCGATAAAACCGCTGTTATCGGCATGTTCTGCATGATAGACAAAAAGACGGGGGAGATAAAAGAGTACTGCAAACCATGACACCATGGAGATAATATGAAACCAAAGCATCCAGTTGTACATATATTTTTCCTCATAATAATTTTGGAAAGATTAGCAAAAGGAAGCTAAAAGTTACAGATGTTTTTTAACAAAGGCAATAATTTGAGGGGTTGGTAAAGCTCCGCTAAACTGATCGACGATGCGGTTGTTTTTAAAGGCAATAATGGTCGGGATAGAGCGGATACCAAAGCGCGAGCCAAGTTCTTGAACCTCTTCGGTGTTGATTTTGACAAACTGTGCTTTGAGGGGGAAACTGCGTGCCGCCTCTTCGAACGAAGGTGCCATACTGCGACACGGTCCACACCATGGTGCCCAAAAATCGGCAATAATGAGACGTTCATCGTTCACCATCAGTTTATCAAACGACGTGGTGTTGAGTGAGAGTGGTTTGGTTTCGAGAAGTGAGCCTTTGCAGTGACCACACGCAGCTTTTGTGTAAGACTCTTTTAGAGGAATGGCATTTACACCCCCGCAATGGGGGCATACCACATTAATCTTATTCATTGGAGGTTACTCCGCTTCTACTTCTTCGGGGAGAGCAATATCGCGAAGAGAGGTTGCGTGGTGGTCTTTCATTTTATCGTGAAGCCGTCCGAGTGCTTTGTTCGCACGCTCGATCGCAAGATCGATAGCGGTATCAATATCGTGGTCACTATCGGAGATAACCACCGGTTGTGCGTGAGCAATATGCATATCAAATTCGACGGCAACATTTTGTTTCTCTTTTTTAATCATGACATTAACAGTGGTAATATCCAAATGGTAGCGTTTAAAATTTTCAATAGCGGCTGCGATATGGTCGTTTAGGTGAGAGGTGAGAGTAATCTCTTTTGCGCGAATTTGAACGTTCATAATAAATCCTTTATAGGTAGATATGAGCATAATGTAACACACTTTTTCTTAAGAGGAAGCTTAAGTGACATTGCGGTAGAATTATCTTTATTCAAGGAGATAAAGTGCGCGTTTTAACAGGTATTCAACCATCCGGTGATTTACACATCGGAAACTATTTTGGATCAATCCTCCCTATGATTGAATCACAAAACGATCATGAAGTATTTGCCTTTATCGCTAATTATCATGCGATGACGAGTCTCAACGACGGTGAAAAGCTCTCAAAACTGACCATGCAGGCGGCTACGGACTTTTTAGCGCTGGGGATGGATCCTCTCAAAAGTACCTTTTGGGTGCAATCGGATGTCAAAGAGGTCTTGGAACTTTATTGGGTTCTCTCAGGGTTTACACCGATGGGATTGTTAGAGCGTGCTCATAGCTATAAAGATAAAACGGCTAAAGGGATAGCATCCAATCATAGTCTTTTTTCGTATCCTGTCCTCATGGCAGCCGATATTTTACTTTTTGGTTCGCAAGTCGTTCCAGTAGGGAAAGATCAGATTCAGCATGTTGAGATTGCCCGTGATATCGCCCTTAAATTTAACAACCAATACGGTGATATTTTTACATTACCTGAATTTCGTGTCGATGAAAATGTGGCTACTGTTCCCGGAACGGATGGACAAAAAATGTCAAAAAGTTATGGCAATACGATTACGATTTTCGGCGAAGAGAAAGCGCAACTTAAAACAGTGAAGAAAATCGTAACCGAAGTAATCGGTGTCGAAGAGCCAAAAGAATTCGAAAACTGTAATGTGTATAATATTGTGAAACTTTTTTTGGATGAGAATGAGCGTGTCGCATTGCAAGAGCGCTATACTCGTGGTGGTGAAGGTCACGGGCATTTCAAGCTTTATCTCGCCGAAGTGATGTGGGAGTATTTTCGCTCATTTAGAGAAAAACGCTCCTATTATGAAGCGCACCAAGATGAGGTGAGAGAGATTTTGCAAAGCGGTGCTTCCAAAGCGAGTGCTATTGCGCAACCGATTATCGAAAAGGTCCGTTCGGTTACGGGGATTAAATACTAATCGTCATTGCGGACACGATCCGCAATCTGAGATCCTGAATCAAGTTCAGGATGACATAAATGCAGGAGAACAAATGAAAAATTACATTATCAAACAAATCGCCGATTCAGCGGCAACGAAACAAGCTATTTTAGAGAATGAACCCCTTTTGGAGTCGATTGTAGCGGTAGCGCAAGCGTGTGTAGAGGTATATCGAGCAGGTAAAAAAACGATGCTTGCCGGTAATGGGGGATCAGCTGCCGATGCACAGCATATTGCGGCGGAATTGGTTGGGCGTTATGGATTTGATCGACCTTCTATCCCTTCATTGGCATTGACCACCGATACTTCTAACCTCACCGCTATCGGTAATGATTATGGTTATGACAAGGTATTTTCTCGCCAGTTAGAGGGGATGGGACAAGAGGGGGATATTTTTATCGGTATCTCTACGTCAGGGAACTCTCAAAACATCATTAACGCTTTTGAATCAGCTAAACACAAAGGGATTACAACGGTAGCACTTGTCGGGCGTGATGGTGGAAAAATGGCCAATATGGCGGATTACGCGATTATCATCCCTTCCAATGCGACACCTCGTATTCAAGAGTCTCATATTTTAATCGGTCATATCCTCTGTGATATCATCGAAAAAGAGCTCTTTGCAGGTGGAGTTGCGTAAGGTGCACAAAGCTTTATTTCTGGATCGTGATGGTGTCGTCAATGTGGAGAAAAATTATCTCCATAAAATCGATGATTTTGAACTCATGGAGGGGATCATCGAGGTGTGCCGTAGGTATCAAGAGCAGGGGTATCTGATTATCATCGTCACGAATCAGTCAGGGATTTCAAGAGGGTATTACACCGAAGAGGATTTTGCAATTTTGAGTCGCTGGATGGTGGAACATTTCAAAAGCTTCGGTATCGAAATCACCCATATTTACTATTGTCCTCATCATGAGAGTATCGATGGAGTATGCGAATGTCGAAAACCTGAACCCGGAATGTTTTTAGAAGCGCAACAAACCTATAATCTTGATATGTCTGCATCGGTGATGATTGGAGATAATGAGCGGGATATTGAAGCATCATTGCGTGCCGGAGTGAAAACAAATATTCTATTATCATCCGATGTGACTGTATCAAAAGCAGAGCGTATCATTACCTCATTGAAAGAGCTTTTGTAATGGTTATACTCAATACCGGCGGAACCTTTAATAAACGTTATGACCCGATAGGGGGGGAGTTGTTTGTTCCGCGTGATAATCGTGCTGTTGAATCGATTTTACAATCACTGGTGATTGATATACGCATTGATGGAGTTATTTATAAAGATTCGTTAGAGATGGATGATGCGGATAGAGAAATACTTTGTGAAACGATTCGGCAAAGTTCTGAGACAAGCGTTATCGTTGTTCACGGTACCGACACGATGGAGTTAAGTGCCGAAGCAGTTGCAGTAATGAATCTGAAAAAAACGGTGGTTTTTACCGGTGCAATGGTACCGTTTCATATTGATCCGATTGAATCAACGGCAAATCTGGCAATGGCGATAGGGTTTGCTCAGCGTTCATGCAGTGGGGTTTATATTGTGATGCAAGGGGTATGCGGACAATACAATCATGTATCTAAAAATCGAGAAATCGGAAAGTTTTACTATGTCCAAAGTTAAATGTGACCATTGTCACTTAGAATTTTCAGATTCGGTAATGATCCACGATGGCGATCATCGCTTTTGCTGTAAAGGGTGCCAAGGGATTTTTCATCTTCTCCAAGATGAAGGGCTAGAGAGTTTTTATGCCAAAATGGGAGACACCACTCTCGCTCCTCCAACGGAGCAGTTTGAAGCGAGTACCAACTTTGATACCCCTGCATTTGCCGAGCGTTTTATTACGATGGATAAAGAGGGGCTAAAACAAGTCTCTTTAGTAATTGAGGGGATACACTGCGCGGCATGTGTATGGCTCAATGAAAAAGCACTCCATAAGTTACCCGGTGTCATTGAAGCCCATATCAATTACACCAATAATAAAGCTCGTATTACATGGGATGGTGACACTCTCAAGCTCTCTGCGATTATCGATATGATCCGTGCTATCGGATATAACGCATTTCCGTATGATGCAACGTTTCAAGAGGTGAGAGCCAACAAGGAGCGTAAAGATTACTATTTGCGGATGGCGGTAGCGACGTTTGCGACGATGAATATGATGTGGATTGCCGTGGCTCAGTATGCGGGGTATTTTACCGGTATTGCACAAGATGTAAAGACGATTCTCAATGTTGCCGAGTGGTTTTTAGCAACTCCTGTCCTATTTTACAGCGGATGGGTCTTTTATCGCGGAGCATATTACGGTTTACGCAACAAAGCGGTAACGATGGATTTGCTTGTGGTGACGGGTTCAAGTTTGGCGTATCTTTATTCTATTTATATTACTGTTTTTGAAAAAGGGGAAGCCTATTTCGATTCGGTAGCAATGATTGTCACTTTTGTACTATTCGGGAAATTTTTAGAGGTCTTAAGCCGTAAAAATGCTGCTGATACCCTCGATGTTATGAGTAAACATATCCCGAGCGAAGTGAGCATTGTCGAGGGGGAGAGTGTTCGAGAGGTAAATGTTTCTGAGGTCAAAGTAGGGGATGTTATCCGTATCCGTAGTGGAGAGAAAGCCGCTATCGATGGAGAGGTGTTAAGCGGTGAGGGGAGTTTTGATGAGTCCAATCTCACGGGGGAATCAGAGCCGATTTTTAAACGTGTCGGGGATTTGATTATCAGTGGGACAACCAGTATCGATGCGGTAGTGAATTATCGTGCGAGTAAGGATTTTGCCAATTCAACCCTCTCGCATTTGGTCAATCTGTTAGAGAATGCGATGTCGAAAAAACCCCATATCGAGCAGTTGGCAAATCGACTGTCTCAACATTTCTCTTCGACCATACTTTTTTTAGCGATTGCAACGTTTTGGATATGGTATTTTTGGCCTCATTCTTTTGATCGCTCTCTCATGGTGGGGATTTCGGTCATCATTATCGCTTGTCCGTGTGCTTTGGCATTAGCGACTCCGGTGGCAACGCTGGTGGGATTAGCCTTGGGGGCGAAGCGGGGGATACTCTTTAAATCAGCCGCTCAAATCGAGACGATGGCAAAAGCGACGATGGTAGTGCTCGATAAAACAGGGACGATTACTCAGGGGCGACCTGAAGTGGTCTATGCAACTATCCATAAAGGGTATGATGTTAAAGAGCTTTATTCCCTCGTTCGTGCCTCTAAACACCCAATCAGTCGAGGGGTGGCGGAGTATTTAGAACGGTCTGAGGGGATGTTTGAACAAAGCTCATTAGACGAAGTGCGTGAGATTTCAGCACGGGGAGTTGTCGCACGTTCTAATACTAAAATGATTGCCGGAGGGAATGCTTTACTGATGGATGATTTGGGGATTAAAATCGAATCTTTTAGTGAGCAAAGCCTTTTTTATTATGCGATAGAGGGAGAACTTATTGCCACGTTTGAGCTTAGAGATTTGCCAAAAGAGAGAGCTCTTGAGTCGATTGAAGCATTAAAACAATTCGGGCTACGTATTGTAATGCTCACCGGAGATCATGAGAGTGCTGCAATGCGAGTAGCGGGTGAAGTGGGTATTACAGAGGTGCATGCACACCTAATTCCAGAGCAGAAGGCTGAGTTTATAGCACAAGCTCATAATGAGGGGTATGGTGTGGTAATGGCGGGAGATGGGGTGAATGACCTCTTAGCACTTGCGCGGGCTGATATCGGGATTGCTATGGGGAGTGGAAGCGATATTGCTATCGAAGTGAGTGATGTAGTATTGCTCAATGACTCATTGACCTCACTCGTAGAGGCGTTTGCAATCAGTCGCCGTACGTATGGATTGATTAAGCAAAACCTTGGAATTTCATTGCTCTATAATAGCATTACGATACCATTGGCGATGATGGGGTATGTGATACCGCTTATAGCGGCGATTTCAATGTCGTTTAGTTCTTTATTGGTGGTTAGCAACTCGATGCGAAGCCGATGGATGTATAAATAATTTTGTCATTCCGTGCTCGACACGGAATCTAAAAAGATAGATCCTGAATCAAAGTTCAGGATGACAGTGCAAAAAGGAAAAATTATGGATTCTTGGGTAATTGCAATGATGCTAGGGGCTTCATTGGTATTGGGTGGTATTGCGTTAATTGCTTTTTTATGGGGCATTAAAAACGGTCAATTTGATGATGAAAAGAAGATGATGTCGCAAGTACAGTTTGATGATGAAAAAGATTTGAATGATTTAGCAGATCAACAGAAAAAACGGGAAGCACTAAAAAAGAAAGATTACAGACCGGAATAAAAAAACTAAAAGAAAAATGGATAAAGAACCAAAGGGATAAACCCTTTGGTGTTTAAATTATTTGATTCCTGCTACGTATGATGCAACTGCTTTGATATCAGCGTCAGACATTGCTCCAACTTGACCTTTCATCAATGCACCCATACCCGCTTTGTTTTGTGTACCAGCTTTGTATGCTTTCAAAGAAGCTTCGATAGTTGCTTCTGATTGACCTTTTACGATAGCTGATTTACCAAGAGCCGCTTTTTCGAAAGAAGCACCGTGACAAGCAGCACATTTAGCAGTAAGTGCTTTTCCATCAGCAGCCATCATTGATACACCAGCGAATAACATTGCAAGAGC